>CAZMXX010000490.1:0-2903 GCA_964570315.1 uncultured Anaerolineaceae bacterium
TGAGGTGGATGGGTTTGATAGTCAACATGTTCTCCATATCTTGCAAACTAAATTTGGGATTTCTTGAAAATAAAACTTTGAGAGACAACGCCATAAAATGCTTCCCTACACCCGCGCGCGAGGCGCGCTGATAGGGTTGGCGGTGGGCGATGCCCTCGGCACAACCCTTGAATTTCAACCGAAAAACACCGACCCCCGCCGTGAAATGGTGACCGATATCGTCGGCGGGGGACCGTTCAACTTGCCCGCAGGCTATTACACCGACGACACCGCGATGGCGTATGCGCTGGGCGATAGTTTGCGCTGCTACGGCTACGACCCGCGCCGACAGGCGGAGGCATACGTGGCGTGGATGCGCGAGGGAAAGTACGATTCGACCGGCAAATGCTTCGACATCGGCAACACCGTGCGCGACGCACTCACCCGTTTCGAGCGAACGGGCGACCCGTATGCCGGCAGCACCGACCCGCAAACCGCCGGCAACGGCTCGTTGACGGAGTGCACGGTTGAAAACCCGACCTTCTTTTGGTATAATCTACTCGTAAGTAGACTACGGAAAGAGGTGTTATGCAGTTCATCAACCGCAAGCAGGAGTTGACCCTGCTACAAGAGTTGTTTGACTCGCCCGCTACCGAAATGCTGATTGTGTACGGACGGCGGCGGGTGGGCAAAACGGAGTTATTGCGCCACTTCAGCGCGCAACGCCCCCATATTTTTTTCACTGCCACCCAAACAACCGACAAAAATCTGTTGAGCCAATGGTCGCAGTTGGTGTGGCAGCATAAAAACGGCGTTGAAATGCCCAAATTCACCTTTCCCGACTGGGAAAGTTCACTGCGCTATTTGGCATCCGGTGCCGATGAACCGTTGGTGGTGATACTGGACGAGTTTCCGTATCTGGTGGATGCCAACCCGGCGCTGCCCTCCATTTTGCAAAAAGTGTGGGATGAAACCCTGCGTGAGCGACGGCTATTGCTGGTGTTGTGCGGTTCGTCCATCGGGATGATGGAAAAATATACGTTGAACCACAGTAGCCCGCTCTACGGTCGGCGCAGCGCACAACTGTTGCTCCCGCCGCTTAATTTTTCCGCTGCCGGCCAATTTTTTCCGGGGCAATCATGGCATGCGCAGGTCGAACACTATGCCACACTGGGCGGTGTGCCGGCATATTTGGGACGTTTTGAGCCGGCGCACTCGCTTGCGGAAAACGTCATCCGCCATATTTTAACCCCCAATCGGTTTTTGTTCGATGAGCCGATTTTTCTGCTGCGCACCGAGTTGCGCGAACCGCGCAACTATTTCGCCATTTTGCAAGCTATCGCGCACGGAAACACCCGCCCCAACGCCATTGCCCAAGCCAGCGGCGTGGGCGACGCGCGCACCATCTCCAAGTATTTAAGCGTCCTGCAAGATTTGCATTTAATCACCCGCGTCGTTCCGGTGACCGAAACGCAGCCGGACAAGAGCCGGCGGGGGATGTACCGTTTGGCGGATAACTTTCTGCGTTTCTGGTTTCGGTTTGTCGCACCGCACCGTAGCGAATTGGAGCAGGGGCAAGCCCGGCGCGTTTGGGAACACCATATCGAACCCCGGTTATCGGAATTTGTCGGACCCGTTTTTGAGGAGATTTGTCGGCAGCGGGTTTGGGAGTTGGCACGTGTGGGCGAAATGCCTTTTATGCCGCAGGCAGTGGGTGGCTGGTGGACGCATGAAGCGGAGATTGACGTGGTGGCGCTAGACCGCAGCACGCAGTCGGTGCTATTGGGTGAGTGCAAATGGCGCAACCGTCCGGTGGGGTTGAATGTGCTGGCGGACTTGCGGGCAAAAGCAGAAATACTGCGCCGGCGGCATTCGTTTGACCGCGTCTATTTTGCACTGGGGTCGAAAAGCGGTTTTACCGATGACATTCACCTGGCGGCGAAAACGGGGGACGTGCTGTTGATAGAATTTGATTCCCATTAGGAAAGGAACGGATACGATGTCAACGTGGAATTACCGGGTGATAGAAGAAGACGGCGTGTTTGTGATTCACGAAGTGTATTACGATGATGCCGGGCAGCCGGAGTATTTTACGGCTGAACCGGTGCATCCGATGGGCGAAACACTGGAAGAGTTGCGCGGGGATTTGGCGTATTTTCAAAGGGCATTAGATTTGCCGGTTTTGAAAATTGAAGAATTGCAGAGGCAAATTTCAAATACAGCGCGTATAAAAAATGAAAGTCGAGATGCGTGATTCCCATTTTCACTCCGTATAGTGCCGGTATGGAAATGACCATTGACATTCCGGAGGATTTCCGGTACATTCTGTTTGAAAAAACCGACCGCAAGCAAAATATTGCGCGGTTTTATTACCTAGCATGGCAGGCAACCCTGCTCGATACGGGGGCGGTGGTACGGCTGTACGGGCGCAAAGGCGGCTGGCAGCGCATGCTCGCGCCATTGCCATTCGCCTCGCTGAGAGATGCCCGTCCCATGCTGAACGCGCTCATCAAACGGCGGCTCAAGCGCGGCTACCGCGTGATGTCAACCGCATAAAACCGGCGTAAACAACGACCGAAAACGGAGCAACGCTCGCTCCGTTTTTGTGCTTTAAACCCGTAAGAATCGGGCGTGTGTCGGCAGGCATTCAAGTTAGACGACCCCGTTTTACCCCCTCAAAGTAACGGTTAGGTGTCATACCTCAATACATCGTGTGCGGTGTTAAAAAATCTTAACAAGAGAATCCATCAATACATCGTGTTAGCTTGAAAATGCCAAACCACTAAATATGCGATGCAAACTGAAATGTCTCGAAAATATAGTTTAATTTCTTGTTGGTATGCAGAATACTTGTTTTCCCTATATTACATGTCAATAGTCGGGGGGTGTATACCGGGCATGAGCGGCTGGATGTTTACCGGTCG
>CAZMXX010000491.1:0-2901 GCA_964570315.1 uncultured Anaerolineaceae bacterium
TACACCCGCACCACCACCGTGCAGGTTCTGGTCGGCGGATGGCGGGTCTACCTGCACAGATTAAAAAGGAGGCTTTATATGCCGAAATCAAATGGTGCAGGTTCTGGTCGGCGGATGGCGGGTCTACCTGCCGCTCATCTTGCGCTGACCGTTGCGGCGTTTGGCGCGGGTGGCGCAGTAACCACCGGCTTGCAACCGGCAGGTTACCCCAACGCTGCCAGTCCGAGTTCCGCCAGTTTTGCCGCCGAGGGGCGTCCGGTGTCCCAATCCCAGTCGCGGGCAACGTAATATTCGCGCAGCATCCGCTTCCAATCGGGTACAAAACCATCGGTGGCACCTTCGGCATACGGCTCGGTGAAGAGTTTCGGCATCACTTCATCCCGCCGGGGAACCATACCGAGCTTCAAGTTCAGCAGGCGTTTTAGATTGAAGATGCGCTCGCCCGCCAGCACCAATTCATCGAGCGACATCCGCTTGCCTGTCGCCGCGGCGAAGGTGTCGGGCAGCACGTCCAGCGGCACATTCACAAATTTACACATTCCGCTGGCGTCAACCATAGCGCGGTAATTCTGATGCCACACCACAAAGGGCGCTTTGCCATCTTCCTGATGCTGGTCGTCCACCGAAATGCCGATTGTCTCGAAGGTGTGTCCCATTTCCACAAAATAGAAATCGCTTTTGTTGTGGCACGCGCCGCGCGGCGAGGTGAGGTACACCAGCGCCATCCCGCTGAACCCGCGCGGGTCATGCATCCCCGGATCCATGCCGTTGATTTGCACGCCCAGCCCCGGCGCATCGAAGGCGCGTTCCATTGCCCGGACGCCATCCGCCAGAAGATTGCCCACCCCTTCCCGGTGGACAATTTTGTCCAGCAGGGTGATGACCTGCCGGGGGTTGCCCCATTCCAGCGCCATCCCATCGGTTTCAGCGGCAGAAATAATTTTTTGGTCGGAAAGATAGATGGCGAAGCCGATGACCGCACCGGCGGTGATGACATCCATGCCCATCGCGTCGCAGATGAAATCGAAGCGGGAGACGGCGTTCAGGTCGTCAATCAGCAGATTTGAGCCGAGCGAGACCACACATTCATATTCGGGTCCGTCGGTGGTGAGCGATTCGCCGTCCACATCGAAGGTCACTTCCCGCCCACACTGCACAGTGCAGCCCCAACAGCCGGTGCGCCCGGTGAGGATGGAATCTGCCATTGCCGCCCCACTGAGATTATATGCGCCGGGATTTTCACCCACCGTCCAGTATTTTCCGGGCAGAGAGCCCATCATATCGAAAAATTCCAATCCGCCCGCCGTGCCGAGGTCTTTCAGCACTTCAATGGCGAGGTCGGATTGGATGACCGCCATAGATTTGCGGAAGGCGGCGTTCATCGCTTCTCGGTCGGAAACGGGGATGTTTCCTTTGCCGCGAATGGCGATGGCTTTGAGATTTTTGGAACCCATCACCGCGCCCATGCCGGTGCGCCCCGCCATCCGCGCGTCGGCGTTGGCGATGGCGGCAAAATGCACCAGATTTTCCCCGGCGGGTCCGATGCACGCCACACGGGTTTTCGGGTCGCCACTGGCTTCGATGATGGCGGATTGAGTGCGATAGGTGTCCATGCCCCACAGGTGTGCGGCGGATTTCAGTTCCGGCTCGCGCCCCGGTTGGATGTGCAGATAGACCGGTTCGGCGGCTTTGCCGGTGAAGATGATGCCGTCATACCCGGCTCGGCGCAGTTCGTGCCCGGTGAAGCCGCCAACGTTCGATTCGCCTAAAATGCCGGTCAGCGGACTTTTCGCCACGAAGGCGTGCCGCGAAGCGGAAGGCGTGCGGGTTCCCGTCAGCGGGGCGGTCATCATAATTAATGGGTTGTCTGGCGAAAGCGGGTCGGTATCGGCGTCCACCATGTCGAACAGGTAGCGGGTTGCCAGCCCGCCCGCGCCGATGAATTGCGCCGCCCATTCGGTATTCAGGGGTTCGGTGTGAATTTGCCGGGTGGTCAGGTTCACGTACAGGAGTTTTCCAGAAAATTCGTGCATAAGCCGCCTTCATTTTTTCGTTTTGAAATGTTGTTGCCAAAAGTATCACCTCATTGGGATGTTGGCAAATTTATTGCCGGGATGGGCTAAAAATCAATGTCTTTGCCTTCGTATGTATATTCAAACAGTCGCCGAACTTCGTCGGTGGTGGGGATGCGGTCGCCCATGGCGATGACGGAATCCGCCTCCGCATTGGCGATGAGCGCATCGAGCGCGGCGTCGAAATCGGCGCGGGAAACGCCGTCGCCGAGCGTCTCTTTCAGGGAGAGGGGTTGCCCCACCTCCCGCGAAAGGTCACGGATGGCGGTCACCAAACTTGCCGCCCCTTCATCGGGGGTGGCGGCGGGCAAGCCGAGGAAACGGCTGATTTCATGGAAGCGGGTTTCCGCATCGCCGCGTTGAATGAATTGAATGGTGTACGGCAGGAACAGCGCCACCGCGCGCCCGTGTGGCACGTGGAAAATCGCGCCGAGGCTGTGTCCCAGCGAGTGCGCCAGCGCTGCCATGGCGTTGCCGAACCCCAGCCCGGCGAGGGTGGCGGCGTTGTGCATCTTCTCGCGGGCTTCGGCGTCGTCGCCGTTTTTGACCGCGCGGGGGAGATAATCGAACACCAGTTGCGTCGCTTTGAGGCAGACCGCATCGCTGAAATCGTTGCGCAGGGAGCAGGTGTACCCTTCGATGGCGTGAGTCAGCGCGTCCAAACCGGTATCGGCAGTGAGGCGGGGCGGCATTTTGGCGGGCAGGGCGGGGTCAACAATGGCGATGTCCGCCACCATTTCCGGTGAGCCGGTGCCGAGCTTGCGATTTTCTTCCGTGTCGGTCAGCACGGTTGCCCACGTGGCTTCCGAGCCGGTGCCGCTGGTGGTGG
>CAZMXX010000492.1:0-2877 GCA_964570315.1 uncultured Anaerolineaceae bacterium
AATAAATGCCGCCAGCGTTTTTCGTTCGCCGGGGGCGTCGGGCGGTAAATTGCGCCGGTAGAGCGCAAAGTGGCTCAGGGGCACAAAAATGGGCAGCGGCAACGGTTCTTTTAATCCCAATTTTTCCTTTGCCAATGCCGCGTTTTCCGTACCGATGGCTCGTGCCAATGTATGCACCAAATGTTGCAGAACAGTGGTTTTCCCCGAACCCGGTCCACCGGTGATGACGAGCAAGTTACCCAACGGCAATACATTGTCCAAAGACAATTCTTTTCCACCGCGCGCCGCTTTCGCAGCCAGCGGCACATAAACCGTCTCCAAATCGAGCTGCACCACCTGCTCGCCCTTACGTTTGATACCCCGTAATTCGATGGTGCCGTGGTGGTCAACCACCCAGCGCAGGTAATCCGCAATTTGCTCCCGCAGTGTCGCCTCGTCTACTTCAACTTGACTCGCCGCGGCGAAATTGTTGATGATGGTGGTGACGGTGTGCCCTTCCCCCGTGATAATATGACCGCCGACACTCCTGCCCACAGCAATGCTGCCCTCGGTAGCAGTCACATTTTCCTTCCCCTGCACCACGGTAGCATCATCGCCGGTGGCGGCAGTGGATTGAGCCTGCAATGCGGCTTTCATCATATTATAGAAAATCTCATCAATTTCGCCGTTGCGAAACTTCTTTTCCAGTTCTTCGAGTGGATTTGTCATTTATCATCACCATCCTTTTTCACATCCCCCTCAACATCCCCGCCGACGGCAATACTGCCATCGGTGGCGATGACGTTGCCGTCGCCAATGACGGTGATGGTTGTACCGCCGCTTTTGGGCGCAGATTTTTCCGGTGTGGCAGGTGACTCACTTTCCAGCGCGCGGATTTGCGCTTCGATATCTTCGATTTCCAGCAGGATGTGCGGCGGCGTGCTCGCGCCGAACATTGCCGCCTGCTCTTTCAGTTTCGCTAATCGGCGGTGGTGGATGGTCAGTAGGTTTCGGTTGGAATCGGTTTGCGCCATCAGGGTTCTCCTTCTGTTTCAAACAGTTGCGCTAAAAATTACGGTTCGCTCATTGTCTCCACCACCACGCGCCCGGCGAAGTTCAACCAGCAGAGGTACGCGACGGGTTCCTGCCCCAGCAGTTGCCGCACCGCGTGGCGATAGCGGGCAATCTGCGCCGGATAATCGCGCTGCGCCGGAATGGCGTCCCGGTCGGCGTCACTGTGGATGATGTCGGTTTTGAATTCGACAATCGTCCATTGCCCGTTTTGCCGGAATAGCGCGTCCATCACGCCGGTTTCCGGCACGCCGTCCACGGTGAGGGTGTAGGGCACTTCATGCCACCGCGGCGATGCCTGCACCATCGTCCGGTACAGCGGATGGCGCTGAAATCGGCGCAGCAGTTTTTCCGCACGCCTCAGCCCATCCCGAATCTGCGCCTCATCCAGCAGACCGGCGTTGCGCAATACCCCCGCCACCCACGTCGAGAATGCAGGGTCATCGGGGAAACGCCATTGCGCCAGCGCGGCGTGGACGGCGTGTCCCACCACCCATGCCGGAGCGCTCGCCCGCGCGGTGGCGGGCACAACCCGCCATACCCGCGGCGGGGTATCCGGTGTAGCCGGTGCGGCGTTGTCCGCTACCGGCGAGACCAGCGGCAACGACACATCGGCGGGCGACGGCGCGGGCGTGAGTTTCGACTTCCGCGCGGGGAACGGAACCGACGGCTCATACACCACACACGCCACCGGAATGCTGCCGGAAGCGGTCAGTGAAATATCATGCCGCGCCGCGCCTTCCGGGTCATAGGCAAAATCAGCGGGGAAAGCCAAATTATTCTCAGCCAGCAATTCCTTCAACCAGCCGTTGAACATGGGTTTCCCCCCGCGGCTCACGTTGAATGTGCCGCTGAATATCAATTTTTCTTGCGCACGGGTGGCGGCAACATACAGCAACCGCGCCGATTCCGCCGAACTTTTTGCCGCCTCGCGCTGTTTCCCCAACTGAAGGACAGCCGGAAGCGAACCATCTTCGTTTTTGAGCGGGTACAGAATCCCCAACTCGGCATCCGACAATGTGCCGCGCTGTTTCGGCTCGCTGCGTCCCGCATCACCGACCACCACCACCGGAAATTCCAACCCTTTTGCCGCATGAATGGTCATCAATTGCACCGCGCCGCGTTCGGTGGCGCGCGCTTCCCCTTCCCGCGAGCCGCTGTCGCGCAGATGCGCCACATACGCCAAAAATTCTTCCACACCGACCAACCCGCCAGCGTGGGCATCGTTCAGTAATTTGCGAACGTTGCGCGCCGCCCGTTTTTGTCCCGCCCGCAGCAACGCCGCCGAATAATCGGTGGCATCGAGCCACGCCTTCAACAAATCAGCCACGGGGATGCGCCCCGCCCGCCCGTGCAGAGCAGTCAGCAATCGGATAGCCCGCGTGAGGCGGGCACTTTCATCGCCCCCTGTGGTGGCAACCAAATGCGGTAATTTTTCAAAGACGATGGGACTGCCCGCAGAAGGGTCATCGAACAATTTAAAGAGCGTGCTGTCCGACACGCCAATCACCGGGGAACGCAAAAAACCCGCCAGCGCCACGTTGTCGGTGGGGTCGGCAATGGCTTGCAGCGCGTTCAGGCAGTCGCGGATTTCGGGACGCCGGTAGAAACCGCCGCCCGCCACGGTCACAAAGGGGATGGCGGCGCGTTCCAACGCATCCTCATACGCCCCAAACGACGACGCGGCGCGGCACAAAACCGCCATATCACCGAAGGAAATGCCGGGCGTGGCAGCCAGTTCCGCCAGCCGAGCCGCCAGCGCGTTGGCGGCGGCATCGAGCGCACCGTCGCTTTTACTGCCGCCGGTCAAATGAAACTCGATGTGTG
>CAZMXX010000493.1:0-2874 GCA_964570315.1 uncultured Anaerolineaceae bacterium
GGCATGGTTTTGGCATGGACAGAAACGCGAGATTGTTTTCCCGATGTGCTGAAAATTATCCTGCAACTTTTCGCCGAAACACCCAACAATATTGAGCAAGCCACATCGGCATGGAAAAAACTGGCAAAAGCACGCAATCTGAAAATTCCGGTACAGGCAGCCGCCACGCAGGTATACAATCCGGCAACCGGAAAAGGGGCAAATAGACCCAAAGCCGATAATTTAACCATCGGTGGGCAGAAAAATTTCTGGTTGGTTGAATACCTGAAATTGGTCGGTATGCAACATGCCGGATTACCTCGCATTGTCCGAGGTTCAAAAGATCGCAAAACTTATGTGCTTTTGCCTAAAAACATCAAACTCAGCACCAGTGACCGTGTATTTAAGGATTTTCAAAAAGTAATGTGGGCTAATACAGCCATCAAAATGGACATCATCGCCGCATTGAAATATGCACAAATCTTCTTGCGGCAGTGGCAGCAAGGGCAATTGTCTGATATTTCCCGGATAATGGGCGCTCAACCGGGAGATTATGTGCAAGGGTTGGCGATGGCATATTACAAAGATATGGGCAGCGCGTTGGCTGTACTCAATCAATCAACCATCAACTTGCCCCGTTGGGCGGAAAAAGTAACCACAAAAGAGGAGGCGCAACAATTCATAGACATTTTGGAAGAACATGAACGTATTGTTCAAGGTTTTAAAGAAGACCGCGGGTTGGAATACGATATGCTTTATCAATACCGTAGTTTTCTATCAAGCGGCGAGCTGCAAGATTTCTTTAAATTTACCGCATCTTACAGCAGTTACTTGACCAATAAAATTGAAGCAAAGGAATATGTCACCCAATTTACCACTAAAAATTTGGAGGCTTTGATGAAAAGTAAAAACGCAAAATTAACACCTATTCTTGAAAATGAAGGGTTCCGTAATGTGGCGCACGCCATTCGGCAAGCCACAGTGAACGCACAATGGGCGAAAATACACAATCAACGACTGTACGATATTCAGTATGGCTTAGGCGCGGAGCTGCGGCGCAAAGCCAATTATAATGCTGAATTCGTGCAAGCCCTCACCGATTTTATGCAGCGATACAACCAAGAAACCGTACAAATGACAGAACGCTATAAAGGCGAACCACCCCGGCGGCGCAAGCAAATCACCACCGATGACATTGCCCAAGTCATCGCGTTGATTGATGAATACGGGGCAAAAACCGTCGGCAATATGTTGATTGCCTTCGGGTATGCCAAAGATTCAAAAACCGCCGAAACAGAAACCGAATAGAAAAGGAGCAGAAAAATGACAAATCAAGTTTATTCACTCTCAATTTCCGGTAAAGCAACCCTAAACCTGCACTCTCTCAACAATGAAGGGGGCGAAGGCAACCAACTTCAAACCCGAATGGTGGACATTGTGGCAGAAGACGGCAATTTGTACAACGTCAACGCCATCAGCGGCGATATGTTCAAACATATCCAAGCCGAACACCTGCATCACATCGGGCTGGGCAAACTGCCGATGTCGCAAGCCGGCCGCGAAATGAATGCCAACCGCATCTCTGCTGACCCTGATTTTCGAGATTTTCTCAAAGCAAAACCCAAGCCAACCCAAGTTGCCGTGCTTGACCGTCTCATCGAAACTTGCGCCATCAGTAGTTTGGAAGGGGTACTCGTTACCGAAGGCGGTTTTTCTGCCCCGCGCAAAAGCGTGGTTGAATTCGGCTGGGTGGTCGGCATTCCCGATGTGACTCGCACCGAACAATATTTCCACGCCAAATATGTGCCGGACAAACGTGAAAAACCAACCGATAAAGACGACCGCGAAGGGAATTTGGGACAAAACATCTTCCATCGTCCGGCATCCAGCGGACAGTATGCCGCCGTGGTTCACGCCGAATTATCCCGTATCGGCTACAATGATATTTCACAAAAGTATGTGGTTGACCAAGAACAGCGCACATTGCGTTATAAAGCCCTGCTGGAAAGTTTGATTTACACCTTTGTGGAGCCCAACGGCGCAATGCGAAACACCCAACTGCCCCATATTGTTGATTTTAGCGGCGTCATCAGTTACAGCACCGCCGTTGTTCCCGCTCCGACAGTCAGCGCGCTGAACAGTGATTATCGTCAAAATATTGAGGGGGTCGCCGCCGCATTGAACAATCTGCATCCCAACACAGTGGTCGTTAAGCCGTTTGAATCGCTGGCAGAGTACACTCAAATTTTGCAAGCCCTCATCGCGTCCACCGAACCGTATCGACTTGAGGTTTAAAGGAGGCTGGCAATGACCGGCACAAACATTCAATGGCTCGTGGCACCATACCAACCGAGTACGTTTTTCACTCTCAAACCAGCCAGCGCAACCTCATCGGGCGGGAAAAGTTTACTGGTTCCCACGCCTTTCGCCATAAAAATGGCATTGCTCGATATTGCGTTACGTATACGCGGGAAAAACGCGGGCGCCGTACTTTTTCCGCAAATCAAAAATCTGCGTATCGCTATAAAATTGCCCGATGTGGCGGTGGTGAACAACACCTTTGTGAAAATCATGCGTCCGCATCACAGCAACAAAATCATCACCACTGCCACAGGGCTGGAAACACCAATGGGCAATACCATCGCCTTTCGAGAATATGTCAGTTATCACGGCGAAATGGCGCTGGCATTTCAGGGGATGTCCACCGATGAACTGATACCACTATTGCTGAATGTGAATTATTTTGGCAAGCGTGGCGGGTTCTTCCAACTGACACAACTGCCGCAAACGCACCAATGGACGGATGAAATGCTGGCAGAAAACGGTTATACCATCCTCACCCAAGATGCTACCGGAACATTCAATCCACAGGGCGTTTTGCAGATGGTGGATGAT
>CAZMXX010000494.1:0-2858 GCA_964570315.1 uncultured Anaerolineaceae bacterium
CAGCTACTGGCCGGGGAGATGCCGCAGGAAATTGAAGAGGTATTCCAAGCAGTCCGGCTGGATTTGTTCCCCGGCAGGCGCGAGTTAGAGCAAGCCTGCAACTGCCCCGACTGGGCCGACGTGTGCAAACATCTGGCGGCGGTGCATTACATCCTGGCCGAGCGATTCGACGAAGACCCGTTTCTGCTGTTTCGGCTGCGGGGCAAAACGCAGGAGGAGATTTTAGCCTCGTTGGGTACGGGTGAAGGGGAACCGGACACAGTTGCCCCCGTCGAATATGCGCCCGCTCCACCGTTGACCGAATCACTGACCAACTTTTGGGAAACAGAACCGGCTGGTTTTGCCGTGCGCATCGCCCCGCCCGAAGAGCCGTATCCTCTTTTGAAACGGTTGGGCGCGCCGGACTTCTTCCCGGAAGCTCGTCGCTGGCTGACCAAAGCGTATGATGTTGTGTCAGAAACAGCCGTACAAATCGCTTTTCAACCTGACGATACCGGGCACGAAACTGAGTAAATGGTCTGCTGATTTTGAAAGGCGAAGGGATGAATGATGAAGTGCTTGTGCTGCCAGGGAGAATTGGAACAAAAGAAAATCAGCTACAGCGCCAATCGAAACGGCTACCATTTAATCATTGACGATGTACCCGCCTGGGTTTGCACTCAATGCGGCAAACCACTTTTCGACGAGCCAACGGTTGAGGCGATTCAGGCGATATTGGCTGAAATTGATGTACAGCCAAACCGTCTGCAAGCGTTGGCCAAAGCAGCGTAACCGGGCTGATTATCCCAAAAATGCTCTCCACCCACGATAGACCTTTTGAAAAGACCGTCCCAATGTAATGGGGATGGTCTTTTTGTTGCGCACACTATACTTTCCCTCCCCATTCAAACCCCGGGTTAAGATAGCACCGACACAAGCACATTTGATAATCAAGATTTTGTACGCCATCCATTGGTATTGTTCCAAACATACTCAAATGGCATACCGTTTCGAACAGCCCGAAACGGAGGCAAAAGAAAATCGCGCAACTGCTCAATTACCTTGACGAAATCCGGCATTGCGTTGGATAATCTATTACGCGATATAAAGGTGTGCCATTGGGTACGGGTATCCGATTGGGCAGCATATTCGACGGTGAGTGCGACAGGATCATGCTCTGGGAAAGGCGTTTGTCGGTGAGTAAAAGTCATCCTTATTGCATCTGTCAACACCCTCCCGTCAAAAATGAATTGTTGAGACATAATGCTGAGGTCAAAAAAATCCTTCATTCTGCTGTTAAGTGCGCCACGGTCAACCACCGTCTCAAGTTTTTCCGCAATCACAGCTTCCTTGGGATATGCCGTAAGATTCTGTGTTGGAAAATCAAGCAGTCCGGGATAGTTTATTTGTTGCGTGGCGGGTATCACCACGTCACCAAAACCGATGTCCACTTGTATTCGTATCCGCGCATTTCCTATGAAACCATTCAGCACAACACGCGTTCCCGGATATTTGTGCCCTTCTTTTATCGCTTGAAGTCGGATACTTTCCGCATCAAAATATATTCCGTCAGGTTCAACTTCAAGCGCACAGATGGTTGAAAATATATGTTTGATTTTTTCCGGCGGTAATTCACCGTAGCCCAATAAATCAATATCTCGCGTGGGACGATACAATTGCCCCGTCCAAACCAGAAAAAGCGTCGCCCCTTTTAACACAAAGTGCTCTGCATAATCTGACATTGCCAGGCGATACAAAAAGCGTTCAATGGCATAACGCGAAAGTGTCAAATTGAATTCTTCATGGTGTTTTTTGCTAAAATTGAGCAAACGTTGATGCACAGAAGCCGCCAAATTAGCTTTCATCCCGTTATCTCCAAATATGGCTTCATAACACTGCTGACACGGCAGATTTTAGCGTAACGCCATAGCTCATCACCACTGCATTTTCTTTCTGCCCGACAAGCTTGCAGCGCTTCAATGGCAATATCCAATCCGATTTTATGGCGATATTTAAAGCAATCCGCCACCGTTTTCGCCGGATTATAGATTTTTACCATCACCCCCTCGATACGGTGTTCTTCAATACCCGCAGTCAACGCCTCCCCGGACAACCGAATAAACCGCATCGGCGGATAGGTGATTTGTGGCTTTCGTTTCCGGTTCGGCAGTGCCAGCCACACACGAGACGGATTTTGAGTGGTCAATTCGTGAAATTGCAATGCCGATAGCAAACAAATCACCCCCTCCGGCACCCGTTTCCCGACAATCGCAAACGAATGGTGCTCAGTGATTTTCAGTGAGGGAAGAGCATACAACCCTCTCTCCAGCCTCACCACCAACCCCTGTTTTGCCAAGCGATGCAGATACGATGGCGGAACACCCAATGCCTGCAACTCACGAGGACTCATGATCTCTTTTTCTTGCAATAGTTTGAGGATTTGCTCAGTAGCGTTCATTTGTTCAACCGTTGTGTCATAAAAGGTTGTCAATTACCCGTAATTACATACATATTATAACACAACCGAAATATTTTCGGTAGCTGTTGTCAAGGGAATCATAATATATGCATAACGGCATAGGGAACTTTTACCTCATAATACTTGTAAGTGGCCGGTCGTTGGTTCGAATCCGACCGGGGGCTCTCAAACTTGATATTTCATTTTCCCAAACCCTGTCCGGTTTTTGTGACGGGGTTTTTTGTTGTGTCTGCAATTCTCATTTTGAATCTTGCCTTCCGGACAATGGCAATACTCCTATAGCTTCGCGCCCGGAAAGAAACACCTGCAAACTATCACCCCTTACTTTTTTCCCATTTAAAAAACAATCGCAAACAATTATAATTGTGATTGTTTATGATTGATAATGATTATTTATGAT
>CAZMXX010000495.1:0-2829 GCA_964570315.1 uncultured Anaerolineaceae bacterium
TTGCGCACTCTACATCGTCTCGCGCCAATTCCCGGTTTAATTTCTCCAATTCAGCGCTCAAGTGTCCGTATTCATTTCGCCAGTAGTCAAAGGTGCGGTCGAATTCGTCTAAAAACCGGTCAACAACTTCTTGAATATATGCCGGAGTAAACCAATCGAACTGCTGCATTTCGGCATTGAATGCTTGTTGCACCGCCGAAACAATTGTGTCGCGGTTGTGAGCAACCGCATATTCCAGCCGCTCCCAGACTTCCGGCTGCATTGGATACCCATCATAGTCAATGTCGAGGATGTACTCCGGCTGAGTGTTCAATTTGACCGCAGATACATCACTGTAAGCCAGCATCTCCAGCACCAATGCATGGATGTGGGTGCGAATGAGACGTTGGTTGTCCAATAAAAATCGCGGCGCGCTGATTGCACCGGCAATGATTTTCTCCGGTGCATGGTAAAAATACTGGTCGTGCGGACCACGGAAACTGCCAACCCCGCAAAAGACCGTGACCAGTGCCGGCTGTCCCTTTCGCCCGGCGCGCCCGGCGCGTTGGGCATAATTGCTAGGGCTGGGGGGCACATTCCGCATATATACTGCCGACAAATCGCCAATGTCAATCCCCAATTCCATGGTTGGTGTGCAAACCAGCACATTCAGCCCATCACGTCCTTCGCGGAATTGTTCTTCAATTTCCCGCCGTTGCTGACCATCAACCTGCCCGCTGTGCTCCTCCGCGCGGATTGGAACAGTCTCGGTTAGTGACATAGAATATTGCTGACGGAAATAGTTTTCACTCAAATCTGCCGGCTTCAACGTATTGCAGCGAGTTCCCGTGCAACGGTTCAGGTGCCGGAAATGATGAACCTTGTTACATTTTGGGCATACCTGATGGACTGTTTTACTCGATGTTTTTAGCCGTATCAACCCTGATGGGATCATATACAAATAACCTGCACCCTGAACATGAACCCGATTCAGAAAACAGACTTCTTTGTCTGCCAGCAGTTGGAACACAAGCGGAAGAATTTTTTGCGCCTCTTGCGATTCGACCCCAAGAACCCGCCGTGTCCACAGCGTCAGCGCACTGGTTGGGGATGAAATTCGGTTTACATTGGCATTCTTATTGGATGTCTTTCCTTCATCGCTAAATCCTGCCGGGCGCAGAAAATCAACATCATCAAAAAATGCGGTATTCTCCAACTTGTCTAATGTTGTGGTTTTAAATTGCCGGAATCCGGTTATCTTTTCGTCATCAATAGCCAGCCGTCCCCGCATAATGGAGAACAATCCGTATAAATAATCGTAGCGTTCATTCGCGGTACAGTCCGATAATACCGGCACCGAATGCCAGCGTTCTTTATCCGCGCTCAAAATGTCCAAACCATCATAAACCACTTCCAACAAGCCAACATCTTCAAGGTTTTGATGCAGACGACGATGCGTTGCTTCCAATTCCAACATTGTCGCAAATGCCAAATAGTGTTGGTATTTTGTGTCCAGATTCGCTTGCCGGCGATACACGCCCACCTGCTTTTGAAACCGTGGCAGCGCTCCGGCGCTATCCAGTGTTTGGAAAATTGTTAACCCCAATTCCGAATCAATCGCCGCCGGTTCCCCGTATTTTTTCAACGCATTATATAGCGCCCGCCGAAATTGAATGCGTCGTTGCAAACTGTTCAAATGCGCCGCTTGCAGGGCGGTATCCTGCCGGTTGTCACTGAAGGCGATGACTTTGCGTTCCGACTGGGGCAGTGCCGACATCGTATTGGCAATCAGCACATCGGTGGCGGTGGAACGCCCCACACTGCCAAAGGTAAACAGTTTGTTGAATTCGCGCGGACGACGGTCGTGGACAATACCGCAATTGGAACACAACAAAAACGGCTCGAAAATAACGGTAACTGCTATTTTTTCCACGTGGGAACAATTCGCCCCAATCCGATTGCAGACCGGGCAATATTCGGTTGGCACCGGTGCGTTTTCTTGATATTTCTTCTGCACGTTGCCTGTTTTGGTCAACCAGTTATCCGGCAGGGGTGTTTTTTCAAAATCAATCACTGCCGGATAAATATATGCCGCTTTGCCGGTATAGTCCGCCGATTCAATTTCGTGCGGCATTACCGACCCGTCATCCTGAACGGCGACACTGTAATACTCCTGCCCGCACGCCCGACAGAAATTGAGCGGGAAAGTAAGACGCTCGCGGCGAAAATCTGTTTTGCATGTGACGCAGGTTAAATCGCCACGGTCATTCAAATGGGGTCCCTCCGGCGTGAGGCAACTGACGATTGCCCGCCCCTGCGAGAAAAATGCATGCAAACGTGGCACAATGCGCGGAATGGCGGTACCATCGGTATCTTCCACCTCTGCCACTGTGCCGACCAGCAATGCCGCCGTCATTTCACGCAAGGCATCCGGCTGGGCGGCGGCTGGGCGGTATTGGGTACGGTAGTTTTCTGCAAGTTCTTTCAAACTGATAGGCTCCCGGCTCAATTGCTGTTCCAGAAAATACAGCGTTGCCTGATGCGCCAATGCTTTGCCCAGATCCAATGGTGTTTCCACGGCCAGGTTCAATGTCCCCAAAAGTTTTTGCGCCAATGACACGGCGGCGGCAAAACTGCCGTCAAATTCGGTAATGTCCGCTTCGGTAATTTGAATTGCTGGCGCTAATTCCGAATCTCCTGCGCCGATTGCCGGGCGGTAGTGCTCGCCGATGACGTGCGCTGCGGAAAACGGCTCGCCGAACAATTGTTGGGCAAAATTGGCGATGACGGTGGCGGCATCTTCCCCTTCGCCGCTGTGAACGGTGGCGCTGGTGGCGATACAGCGCAGTG
>CAZMXX010000496.1:0-2829 GCA_964570315.1 uncultured Anaerolineaceae bacterium
GCCCTGGGTCACACGAAGCGGGATATGGCGCCGTGTTTTGCAATGGTCTGACCGCATGGTTATTGCTCTTTCAACGCATTGCTATGCGGACAGTCCGAGTCAACGTGACTTCCTCATTCAGGAGCGACTATGTTCCATGAATGATTTAAGTGTGGTGGGTTGTGGTTCGCTGGGAGGTGTTGATCTCGAACGTTTTTCTCGTCATCGTTGGAATGGTGAAGTGCAGCGCGAAATACGTTGTCGCCTTGGAATTCAGGTGAATGATTTTGTCATTCTATACCTTGGCCGAGTTACGCGAGATAAAGGGATTTGGGAATTGTTAGCCGCATTTGGGAAGTTGCATCAAAATCATCCTAATTCTTATATGTTACTTGTTGGGCCTGTGGATGCAGGTGAAAATGAGTTGCTTGAAAAGGCGAGTTCTCAGCAGAATGTTTGCTGTTTGGGGTATCAGTCCGATCCTGAACGATATATTGCAATCTCGGATGTTCTTTGTTTGCCAAGCTACCGTGAAGGTTTTGGCACGGTGGTGATTGAGGCTGCTGCAATGGGGGTTCCGGCTATCGGAACCCGTATTCCCGGACTTGTTGATGCAGTTGAAGATGGAGTAACCGGGGTTTTGGTTCCTGCCAAAAATACAGATGCGCTTTTGAAAGCTCTGGAAGAAATGGCTACAGATCCTTCTGGCCGTGCAATGATGGGGCGACAGGCGGAAAATAGGGTCTGGAAGCTTTTTTCGACGGATAAAGTTGCACAGGCGCTGATAGACGTTTACCGATATTGGTGGAAGCTTGTTAAGCAATGAGTATATGGCTGGCAGGTACATGGCATGTACGTAGTATGAGTCACTTGAAGATATTGCCCTCGTGTTTATGAAGCGTCTGTTCGATATCGTCCTGGGCCTGTGTGCCATTGTGCTGATGGCTGTGCCGATGTGTTGTATTGCTTTGCTGGTCAAATTGACTTCCCGCGGATCCGTATTGTACTGGTCGGATCGCGTAGGGAAGAATAACCGGATTTTTCCGATGCCCAAGTTTCGCAGTATGAAAACAGATACGCCTGCTGTAGCTACGCACCTGTTGCCGGATCCGGATCGTGTGCTGACACCGATCGGTAAATTTCTGCGCAAATCCAGTCTGGATGAGTTGCCCCAGTTATGGTGTGTGTTGAAGGGGGATATGAGTTTTGTCGGACCGCGACCGGCATTGTTCAATCAGGATGATCTGATTGCCCTGCGCACGGAAAAAGGCGTGCACCGTCTGCCTGTCGGTATTACCGGATGGGCGCAGGTTAATGGCCGTGATGATCTTCCGATTCCCGAAAAGGTGGCGCTTGATGTTGAATATATGCAGCGGAAGTCCCTGAAGTTTGATCTTTATATTCTGTGGCTGACGGTCATCCGGGTGGTAAGGCGCGATGGCGTATCTCATTAACTGCTTCCAGTCCGTGAGCGATATGTCCTGTACTGGCAGCGTTTTCTGATGCGTGCTGATATGCTTAATATGGGCTTGACGGCATCGCTTGCGCTGGCGGCGCTGGCCTTTTCATTTTCCGTTGCTGTGACCAACATCGCGCTGGGTGTTGCCCTGGTGATTGGCGTGTTTTCCGGAGTGTGGTGGCAGGGGGCGAAATTTTTGTGGCGAAAGCATCGTCCATTCATGCGTATACTGGGACTGTATTTATTGCTGATGCCATTGGGCCTGTTGTGGAGCGCGGATAAGGGGCACGGGCTGGAAGTGCTGGGACATTTGTGGTTCTGGCTATTGTTACCTGTGCCAGTGGTCGCTTTGCATGCAGCCCGGGACCGAAGGCGTTTTCTGCTCTGTCTGTCTGCAGGTTTGACACTAAATCTGGCATATTGCGTACTGCAGGCGCTGGGCTATGTACAGGTCGCTACTGATGGCTCTGGCCTGCGCGATGCGACAGGGCATATCGGCCATATCGGATTCGGTTTTGTTTATGGTCTCTGGAGCGCATGGTTGCTTTATCTTGGCATTGAGCGGCATGGCTGGCAGCGATGGGGATGCTGGTTGCTGGTAGCATGGTCCTGCATTATGATTTTCATGGCTCAGGGGCGTGGTGGTTATATTTTGGCGATTTTGTTAATGGCATTAGTTATGATTAAATGGGTATGGAGGCGCTATGATGTTGGCCGCATGATTGTCTCTCTGGTCGGGGTATTGTTGTTGATTTCGTTGGTGTTGTCATTTGGGCCGGGAAAGGAACGAATTCAGGGGACGTGGCTGGCTCTGCAGGGAGTCTCTGGCGTGAAGTTGAGTCAAAATGAGAAAAATGCGCTGATCTCCACGCGGCAGCGAATTTCAATGTGGCATGTCAGCTGGACCTTATGGAAACAGCATCCGATATTGGGTGTGGGTACCGGAGGTTATTTTCAGGAAGCAAAATCTGTTTTCAAGCAGCAGACACAGATGACATTGAGCTATGACCATCCGCATAACCAGTACCTGCTTGTTTTGGCGCGTTGGGGAATGGTAGGCGGCACATTGCTGTTACTGTTGTTGGTTGTTTGGCTGCGTGATGGATGGCAGGCGGACTGGAACGTCTCCGAAGTGTCATCGCTGGTCTTTCTGTCGGGCTTTGCTCTGGTGGTTCATGGTTTATTTTCCATCAGTATGGAAGAGCATTTTTCCGCTATTCTGGCTGTGTTGTTGCTGGGCGTCGCTTTTTCGCCACAATATGCGGAGCATGAGGCATCAACAGCCGGTGAATCCTAGTAAGCTGAATGCTTTTGTCTGCCCATTGTCGATGCTCGGTTTTTGTGAAGCATACAGTCCATGAGTAAACGTCACCTGTTACGCAGTCGCTGGC
>CAZMXX010000497.1:0-2800 GCA_964570315.1 uncultured Anaerolineaceae bacterium
GGGCAAGCCGCTATCCCTCACCACCCCTAAAGGGAATGGGTTTCTCGCGGGGTGATTTATGAAAGATAAACTGATTACCCTGCTGAAAATCATCATCAGTGTGGGACTGCTGGGGTATCTGCTGTACCGGTTCCTCTCCGACCCCGCCGACCGCGCCCTGCTGGTGGAAACCCTGACCACTGCCAACTACTGGTATCTGCTGCTGGCGGTGGCGTTGTTTGTGCTGGCAATTTTCACCAACGCCATCAAATGGTTCATCCTGCTGCGGGCGCAGGGCGTCCCCGTGCCGTTCAGCGCACTGATAAATTATACCTTCGTCGGATTTTTCTTCAACAACTTCCTGCCCGCCAACGTCGGCGGGGATGTGATGCGCGGGTTTGGGGTGGCAAAACACACCGAACACAGCGCGCACGCGGCGGTATCGGTGATTGTTGACCGCATCATCGGGCTGCTGGCGTTCATGTTCACGGCGGTGGTGGCGGCTTTTGCGGCGGTCTATGTGGTGCGGAACGATGTGGGCGGATCAATCCTCGTCGCGGATGAATCGCTGGTGCAGAATTTGACGCAGGTGGAATGGCTGGCAATTGTCGGTATGGTCATCATTGCCGGTACATTTATAGTGATGCTGAGTCATCGTTTGCGGGGATCGATTGGTAAATTGTTCACCCTGCCCGTGCTGAAAATTTTCGCGCCGATATATGACCGGCTATCGGAAGCATTTGGGGCGTACCGGCACGAATACGGCGCGCTGCTGTTCGCCTTTGCGGTGGGGGTCGGCACGGTGGTGCTGACCGGGCTGGTAGATTTGAGCATCGTCGCCGGGTTGCACGGCAATATTTCCGCGCTGTACATTTTTCTGTTCAACCCGATTATCGCCGTGCTGTTGATTGTCCCCATCAGCATCGGCGGGCTGGGAACCGGCTCGCTGCTGTATGTCTATTTTTACGGGCTGGTCGGCATTCCGCAAACGCTGGCGTTCGCGCTGTCGCTCATCAAACAGGCGGTGGTGTATGTCGGCAGTCTGCCCGGCGGCGTGCTGTGGCTGCGCAAAAATCGCGCGTGAGGGCATCTATTTTTTGCCGCGCAATATCCACAATGCACTCCCCCATACCCACGGCGCATACAGGGCGAAACTGACCAGCAATGGGATGGTTGCCAAAGCCGGAGCGGTTATCAGCAAAACGGTGGCAACTGCGGCGATGCCCCATTCCGCACCGCCCAGCCATATCAGCTGACGCGGATAGCTCGTTGTGGTAACGGCAGCCGGGATAAGCAGTAACCCTGCGACCGAGTACAATCCGAATGCCGCAACATTGACGAGCGCATACGCAAAATTCTCCATAGCACGGAACATCAGTTGCAACACCATAGCCTGTTCCGCACCGCCGACAACTCCCTCTGCCAGCACTGGTAAAACGGTGATATTCACTAGCACGCCGACAATATCCACGGCGGCAGCAATCAACGCCAGCCCCACGGCAAGAAACTTCCACGGATGCGCATTGTGCAAGTGGCGACCAAGCGCGAAATAGCTCCACGCAAAACTAAGCGTAACTGCGAACCAAAAAAGCCATCCCCCTTGCCAACGCAGGGTATGTTCGGCAATCCATTTTGTTCGCAATAGCAAATCGGGTTGCATCGCATCCGTGCCCGGACCTAAAACTACCCCGGCAACAAACAATGCCAAAAAGGTATTGATCAAACCTGCCAGAAACAACCCCAGAGCATCGAGCCATATAATGGCGGGCGTCTTTTTACTGTTCATGGGCTGTTATCGCACGTTCTGCAGCACGGTAGCTCAGAATGACCCCGGAGCCGAATAGCACAACCAATCCGGCTGATATGTAATACAACGTCATAATAATACCCGCATCCGGGTTCAAATCAGCCGGATGAAGTAACGGCAAGAAAAAAAACAGCAAGCCTGTTAGCGGGGCTTGCCAGAACATCGGGCGCGTGCGTAGCCAGTCACCATCCCACAGTACCCATGCGAAGGCAGCTGTGTGTGTGATGAAAAGCACGCCGATGAGTCCACCCACCAGTGGGGGGAGCGTCCATGGTAAAATTTGATTGACCATTTCGATTCTGAAAAATAGTGCTAGGCTCACAAGCAAACTAATGAGCAATAGCACACCCGCCAGCAACCGGCTCGCCATATTTAGTGGAATATTGACGGGTATCCGTCCGCCATATTTTTTCTCGTGGGTTACAAAAATATACGGCGCAGAGAAAAACAATATCAGATACATTCCGAGCCAGTAGGTCAAATGAAACCAGGGATGTGCCAAAAAAGGCTTCAAGTAAAAGAAGGTTAAAACCGTTGCCAGAATAGAAAACAGGGTAATGACTACCATAATCACGCGAACACGCGCCCAACTGGTTTGAAAAACCCCGATAGCAATCAATATCAGTGCATTCGCATACATCACACCTATCAGGCGGGCGTTGATGACAGGTTTGATTGTCCACACAAAAAACGTCTCGGTCATATTCGGTATCGTCATCAAAATAATGATGGCTGGCACTGCGTTAGCCAGTAACACCAAAAAGACACCCTTTACTCCAATTGAAAGATCGTTGAACCACCACCGTTTGAGCATACTCATAAAACCTCCTCATATTTTATTGAATTTTCAAGCAAACTGTTGAATCAATACGTTACTGTGGCAGTAGTTCAAATTTCTCCGTCAATTAATTTTGCTGCAAAAATCCCTCTGTGACAGTTTGGATGACCGCATACGTCACCTCTATAAATTATATCGCCACCGCGCGACGGCGTCCAATTCCGCCAGGGTGACGG
>CAZMXX010000498.1:0-2790 GCA_964570315.1 uncultured Anaerolineaceae bacterium
CATTAACTCATGTTAAACAAGCCAAGCAACTTGCGGAAGATTTGGGATTGCTCGACAAGGCGGTTTTTTTTGGTGATTGGATACAATATCAAGATTGGCAAAATGTTTTGTTGGAGAGTGATTTAGCGCTATCGTTACATTTTAATACCGTTGAAACGCAGTTGGCTTTTCGCAGTAGGGTTCTCGAATATATTTGGGCTGATTTGCCGGTGATTACGACCAAAGGTGATGCGACCAGCGATCTGATTCAACAATATGGCATTGGGGTGAAAGTGGATTTTGAAAATGAACAGATGGTTGCGGACGCCATTTTTTCATTCCTGAATAAACGGGACGGCACGCTAAATGATAAATTTCAAAAAGCAAAAACCGATTTGATTTGGGAAAACGTAGCCAAACCTTTGATTGAATTCTGCCGAAACCCCAAAAAAGCACCGGATAAAATAGCTATGCAAAATGTCGGGAACCCATTTTATCAACATCAATTGGACACGATTCAAAAACTGTTGCATGGTTATCAACAAGGGCGATTTATTCGTTTTATGCGGTTCTTAAAACAAATTCAGAGAAAAATAGGACTATTGTAGTGCTGAATGACAACCCATTAGTATCCGTTATCATCCCTTTGTGGGAAGGTGAACCATATATTCAACAATGCTTAACTTCTTTGTCACAACAGCAATACTCAAACTTTGAAGTAATAGCGGTGGATAACGCTTCGACCGATGGTACAGTCAATTTGGTGATTACACAATTCCCTTCTGTCCGACTGATTCGGAATTCTTTCAATCTGGGTTTTTCTGGAGGATGCAATACAGGTTTAGTCGTTGCTCAGGGTGAAATCATGGTGCTATTGAACCAAGATACGGAAGTCCAACCGGATTGGCTCACGAACATTGTCCGGGCATTTCAAGACGAAAAAATCGGAGCGGTTGGGTGTAAAATTTTGTACGCCGATAACGTAACTTTGCAGCATGCCGGCGCATATATTGAATGGCCACTTGGGTTGGCATTTCATCACGGTTATGGCGAGCAAGATGAAGGGCAGTGGGATACGGCTCAGCCCGTTGAATTTGTTTCCGGAGCGGCGATGGCTTTTCGGCGTGATGTGTTCAATGCGGTAGGTTTGCTTGATGAAGGCTTTTGGCCCGGCTATTTTGAAGATGCCGATTATTGCTTTAGAATTCGTCAGGCTGGATATGAAATTTGGTATGCGCCGGAAGCTCAATTGACCCATTTGGAAACGACATCCATCAAAGATGAAAACCTTGTATCGGAAGCATACCAGCGCGGGCGGTTACGATTTTTGCTCAAACATATGCCTCCGGAGAGATTTTTAGCTGAATTTGTTCCTGCTGAACGTGATTATCAGTTACCTGCCGTTTTTGGACGGGAAAGTCGTCCGCTCAGAATGGCGTATCTGGAAGCCATCATCAATGCCGGAGAAATATTACAGGCGCAGTGGAACGCGGAGCAAGATACAATTAGAACCGTGGTGACAGCTCTTCGTGATTTGCAGCGACAAGCCTGGAATGCTGACTGGGTGAAGGTTGAGAAAACGGTTCCTGCTATTGAAACAGAAGCCCATCAGAGATTGGAAGAAATCAAATTTCAATCACAACTCCCAATAGTAGGGCGGTTGGTTGCCTATGTGCGTGAACGTTGGTACAGTGTTGCCGCCCGATGGGCAATTCGTAATTTAATGGTACAACAGGGGCGCATCAACCGTACCAATCAGCATTTTATTCAAGCCTTGCGCCGAGAATTAAACGATTTGGCAGAAGAAAACTCGCGTTTAAGTCAGGAAATATCGATGCTTCGCGCAAAACTAAAATAGTTCTTGAGAAGAGGTACTTGTGAACAGCGAAATTCCCAACGATTTAATTGAAATAAATGACTCGGAGATTAATCCAAGCGAAATAATGGAAAAAATCCGGCGCAGAATTGAACAACGACGCGCGAAATTAGGTTACGAAAAAAAAACCTTCCCCTCGTTTGGCATCGCCGATTACCCTGAAGAACCCGAGGATTTGCCCGGTGACCCGAATCTTTATCACCATCTTCGGTTGGCAAATAAAACATATGCTCAGGTGAAAACAGAATCCATTTTGGCGCCTTCTCCGATGACCAATTTACCGGTCATTGGGAATTTGTGGAAGTTGATTCGTGAACAAGCCCATCATTTAGTGTTATTTTACGTGAATAGAAGTATCGCGCATCAAACAGGGGTAAATCGTCATCTCATCAGCGTCTTGAATCGTTTGACGGCGGCTTTGCAAGAACAGCAACGAATGATTATTGCTTTACAAGCAGAGCTGGATACATTCCGACGCCGGTATGAGGAATAACTTGGTATGCGTGTAGCTGTTATTGTGCCAAGATATGGATCTGATATTGTGGGGGGGGCAGAAACGTTGGCGCGCGGTTTTGCAGAACGGGTTGCTTTGCGCAATTGGGAAGTTGAGGTATGGACTACCTGCGCTCAAAGCCACTATACTTGGGAAAATATTTTTCCGGCGGGAGTCACAGAGGAAAACAACGTGAAAATCCGGCGTTTTCCTGTAACTTTGCAGAACCAAGAAGCTCAAATCCGGTTGGAAACTCAACTGGCTTCGCAAGGAAACCTTACCGTTGCAGAACAATATCGTTGGCTGGAGTGTGGCGTACACAGCCCGGCTCTTTACAGCCACGTTGCAGCATATGCTTCGACCTTTGATGTGGTGATAGCGCTCCCTTATACTGTTCCCCTCATTCATTATGCAGCATGGCTCATACCGGAAAAAGTTATAC
>CAZMXX010000499.1:0-2788 GCA_964570315.1 uncultured Anaerolineaceae bacterium
GGGTGTGCCTGCGGGGACGGCACTTCTGGGCCGGATGCCTCCGCCGCGTCCGGGGTCGCCCCTGCGGGAGCGGTCGGCGGGGAGGGGGTGATGGAATCCGAACGCGGATTTTGGCACGCGGTCACGGCAATTAAAATAATGATCGCCAAAAATACTTTGCGCCAGTGGTACAGATGGCGCATCAGGTTTTTGTCCACAGATGAACACAGATTTTCACAGACAAAATCAGAAAACACCCTATCTGTGTTCATCTGTGTGTATCTGTGGATTGTTTTCATTTTGGTTCGGCGCATTGTGTTTGTTTCCACATTTCTTCCCCGGAAATTCGCACCGCACATTATACGCACCATGTCACGAATCGGGAAAAAGTGCCGTCAGTTGTGCTGTACGGAAGAATTGGCGATACGCCGCCGTCTCCGCCAGCAATTCCCGCAGCGTATTTTCCAGCATGGCGGCGTTGGCAACCGGCGAGGCATCATCGGCGCGGACAACCAGCGTTTCATCCGTGCGGACGATGATGCGCAGTTTCCCCTGCGCCACCAGCCAATCCACCGCCAGCCGCACCGTGGCATCCCGATGCACCATCGCCGTGGCAATATCGGCGAGGGTGAGCCGCCCGCCGTGATGCGCCAGCGCGAATTTTATCATCCCCATCAAGTGCCGCATGAACGCCGCCGCCGTGTCGAGCGGGGTGGGACGCGCCACCAGCACCACCCGTTCCGCCTGCGATTCCGTCAGCATAGCCTGCAAACTGCCGTGCCCCGGCGGGGCGTGCCACAGCACCAGTGTTTTGGCGGGCAATTGATGTGCCGGACGGGTCAAGCGGGTTACGCCGGGGAGATTTTCGCCGCTCCAAAAGAGGGCTTCGGGGTCGGAAAAAAGTTCCTGCACCGCATCCGACTGCCGCAAATCCACAATCTCCCGGCGGGGGCGCACGGGAGGCGGCGTGCGGCGGCGCATATCCTGCCACACCAGTTGCACCGCATCCCCCCCGCGGAACGTGTCGCGGGCGATGGTGAGCGCGAGGTCGAAAGTTCCTTCCGGCACGGGCGTTTCCGCGCTGTTCCACCACAGCACGCGCGCGGTATGCCCGGCATCGTCGGCGATGGTGAGCCGCCGGTGCGCCCGCGCCCGCCCGATGAAGGTCGCTTTCTGCACCGTTATATTTTCCACCCCCAACAAAACCGGGGGATTTCCCGCGCCAAACGGGGCAAGCTGTTCGATGGTGGCGAGGAGCGATTCATTCAGTTCCGGCACCGTTACCGGCGCGTCAATGGTGATTTCCGCCGCCGACTGCGCCGCACACGCCGCCAGCGCATCCGAAAGCCCCTGCCGAAATTCGTCCAGCCGATGCGGTTTCAGCGCCAGTCCCGCCGCCATCGGATGCCCGCCGAAAGCGTCCAGCAGCGCCGTCTGCGTTTTAATGGCGCGGTGAATGTCACAGCCCGGTACACTCCGCGCCGAACCGCGCAATGTGCCGCCGTCGTGCGTCAGCAGAATCACCGGCTTGCGATATTGTTCCGCCAGCCGCGTGCATGCCAGCCCCAGCACGCCGGGATGCCAGTCTTTCGCCGCCAAAACGATGGCGTGATATGCCGCCAACCGGGGATTTCCCGCCAGCAGACTGAGCGCCTGCACAGTGGTGCGATCCACCAGCATTTTCCGCCGTTCATTCAGCGCATCGAGCTGTGCCGCCAAAATCCGCGCCTCGCCCCAATCGTCGGTGAGGAGAAGCGTCACCCCCTGCCCCGCGTCGCCGAGCCGCCCCAGCGCGTTCAATCGCGGCGCGAGCCAAAAACCGATGTGCTCGGCGGTGAGAGTTTCGGGGGTCAGATTGGCAATTTCGCACAGCGCCCGCACACCGAGCCGTTCCGCGCGGCGCAGCACCGCCAATCCCCGTTGGAGGAGATAGCGGGTGTCGCCCGTTTGCCGCGCCACATCCGCCACAATGCCCAACGCCACCAAATCGAGCAGAGAATCCAAAATGCGTTCAGGGGACTCCGTCTCCGAAGTTTGCATTTTGAATTTTGCATTTTGCATTTTGAAGTGTTGAACCACCGCTTCCGCCAGCTTGAACGCGACCCCGACGCCCGGCAATTCGCGCAGGGGATGGTCGGCGGGCAGGCGTTTGGGGTTGATGACCGCATCGGCGGGGGGGAGGGTTTCGGGCAGGTCGTGGTGGTCGGTGATGATGATTTTCGCGCCCGCCGCGTGCGCCGCGTCCACCGCATCGTGCGCGTCAATGCCAGTGTCGCAGGTGATGATGAGTTTCACCCCCGTGCGGAGTTCCGCCGCCAGATTTTCCGGGCGGATACCGTGCCCCTCGGTGAGCCGGTGGGGGACGTGAAAACGCACATCCGCGCCCAACCGGCGCAACACCGACACCAACAGCGCGGTGGAGGTCTGTCCGTCCACATCAAAATCGCCCCACACCAAAATGGGCAATTTTCGGTCAATGGCGGGATGAAGAATCGCCACGGCGACAGTCATATCGGGCAGGGCGGACGGCGGCGCGGGGCGGTATTCGTCGGGGTGGATGAAAGCGCGGGCGGCGTCCACCGTGCGGATACCGCGCTGAACCAGCAACCGCGCCAGCAGGTCGTTTTGCGCCCACGCCCGCAGGTCGGGAGGGATATTCGGTTCGGGGGGGGTGTGCCATTTCATAAGCAATTGTCAATGAGTAATTATCAATGAGCAAAATTTTGTTAATTACTCAGTGCTCATTGATAATTGACTCATGTTACGCACGAGGGCGGTGAGAATATGGTAAAATAAGATCAAGGAGGCA
>CAZMXX010000500.1:0-2787 GCA_964570315.1 uncultured Anaerolineaceae bacterium
AACAAATGACGGAACCAACTTCTCAATCGAGGTAGATAATGCCTATCCTAGCTATCAATGTTCCTTTGACCTTGACATCCACAGCCTCGGCAGTATCCCGGTTCACCTGGCGGTGCAGGAAAATACGCCTGCCCCGGCTTGGATGGACAACCCCGACGACGAATTTGATTGCTCATTCTTTGATGTATCTACTGGCCAAACAACCCACATTGGGTCACTGGCGGATCTCTATAACCCGGATACTCCGGTTCAATTGCACTTCGGTGACGAAGTCCAGTGTAGTGTGATCATCCACTTCACTAACACTGACGATGTTGAGCAAGATCGAACTGGCTCCAACGCCTACCAATTCAGCTACACCATCCAGGCACACCAGTACAATGAAGATGCTAACTTCAGCTTGCCATAAGACGCACTGTTGAACCCTCAAAAATTGAACCCGGGGGCGGGTAAACCCGCCCCTACACATCTCCCCAAAGGAGGATTCCAGTGAAGCGCTTGGTATTGGTTCTACCATTAATATTGATTGTGGCACTGGCGATTATGGGCGTGGGCTATGGGTTGTGGTATGAAAACTTGGCAATTGACGGCTCGATTTCAACGGGTACGGTCAGTGCAGAATTTTTGGAGACACTACCCAGCGGCATGGCAGCCTATTCATGCAACGATAACGAAGTTCCCGCAACGGCAAATGCGTGGAAAGATATTGGTTCCGTTTCTATGGAGATTGACCCGAATGATCCAACCATTGCTATCGTTACAATTAACAACGCCTACCCGTTGTATGGCACTGACTGTAGCTTCAAATACAAAGTTACCGGCAGTGTACCGGTTCACGTTGAATATTTTGAGTTTTTGCCGAATTACCCGGCAGGTGGCACAGCGCAGTTGACCAATTGTCACCCTGTTATGGGTACCAACGGAACATCATTGGCAACCGAATGCGACCAACTTGATGCAACCTTGGCTGACGGTGGAATTTGCTCACAATGGCATACTGGGGACATAGTCCCCCATAACATGTATTTGACCATTAAACAGCCCGCCGAACAAGGAAAACAGTACAAGTTTGCTTTTAGAGTTCGGCTCAATCAATACAACGAAAGTAGCTGTCCGTAAGCACCGCTATCGCAGACCTGACAGGTTGCCACAGCCTGTCAGGTCTTGCCCCCTAAAGGAAGTTATTCGATGGCACGTATTATCCGGTTCAAATCGCATATTATCGCTGTCATCATTATTGCGGTGGCGATTGTTGGGTTTCTGCTCTGGTCACGTCCGGCAGAGGCGCAAGTCGGCATCCAAACGCCCGCCGATGGGGTAGCTACATGGTTTTACCAATCATGCTCGGATATTGAACCCGCAGATATTGCTGAAACCATCATTACCCTTGACGCCACCGAGCCGTCCGGTCAACTACTGCACATCAATACCACTGATGGCTATCCCGGCTACCGCTTTCACTGCACGGTATCGCTGGCAAACACCGGTAATCGTCCTATTCAGCTAACCGCGGTGGCAGTTAACAACCCTCATCCCCAAAAATTGATGGTGTCTGCACAACCGGATGCGTTTCAGATAGGCAAAACGCTTCAGCCGTGTGGCAGTATCCCCGTTTGGGGCACAGCACCCGCCACACTCCCGGATTCATGTACGGCAACCATTGTGTTAGATGTGTTGGTACTCCCTGACGCCAAGCAACAAATTCAATACGGGTATGCGATAACGGTAGCACTGGAATAATTTTTTAGGAGGAAAGACGTTATGAGCGAAACAACACAACATATTCCCTGGGCTGATGATTCAAACCCCAAAAGTTTGTGGCTCTCACGATATAGTTGGGTGTTGATACTCGGCGCGCTGGCGTTAGCATATGTATTGAGCAATTTTTTAATCCCCAAACTTTATGACGCCGAATTGGAATTATATGTGGCGCGCCCTATGGTGTGGCTCTTTATCAGTGGCTTGATCGTGTGGCTCAAACAAATAAACCACAGCGATGAACCATTATTTTTTAATCTCCCTTTGGCGTTGACTGCCACCGCATTTGGCGCAGTGCAGATTTCAGTGTTGCTTCTAGCGGGATTATTTATCGGGTTTGGTCATTCGCCGTATTCTCACAGATTTGTATATGTTATTTTGAACTTATGGTATGTATTCACCCAGTTGGTTGGGCTGGAACTGTCGCGATGGTATCTGGTAAAAACGTTGAGCAAACGCAGCATGTTCATCGGGATACTTCTCACATGGCTGGTATTCACATTGATATTAATTCCCGCCGGTGGTTTCAGCCAATACGGAAACATCAAATCAGCATTTCGGTACACCGGACAATTCGTAATGCCCATCGCCACCGAAAGTTTACTGGCAACGTATCTTGTTTTCGCCGGTGGTCCGGCAGCGGCAATTGGGTATCGCGGCATCTTATTGCTGTTTGAATGGCTTTCCCCCATTCTACCGGATTTACAATGGATTACACAGGCGTTTATTGGAACCATCGTTCCTGCGCTCGGCGTGTTGTTTGTGTACAGCTTCTTTTTAGCGGAAGAAACAACAGAAGACGAAGTGGAAAAAGACTCATCGTCTTCTATGATAAGCTGGGTCTTAATTGCGATTTTTGCCGTGATGCTCTTCGCATTCAATACCGGCATTTTCGGCGTGCAGCCGAGTCTGGTCAGCGGGTACAGTATGAAACCCAGCTTCGTGGCAGGAGATGTGGTCATCTCGCAGGACGTTCCCCCCGAATCCATCAAAGTGAACGACATCATCCGTTTTCGGGAACGGGGTGTA
>CAZMXX010000501.1:0-2782 GCA_964570315.1 uncultured Anaerolineaceae bacterium
TTCGGCTATTTTGCGGCGCGTCTGCAGTTTCTTTTGCCGTGCATCGGGGGGGAGGCCGCCGGTTTTCAGGCGTCGCCCACTTCGCCGGTGGTGGGCGCGGGGGTGGCGGTGGACGTCCTGACCGATTTCGCGGGCGATTTTCGCGCCAACCCGCCGACCCTCGGCGCGTTTGAGGCGAACCCGCCCGTTTTGGACAAGTATGTTTTTCTGCCATTGGTGATTCGATGAATGCAAAATTCAAAGGGCAAAATGCACAAGCATAAGTTTCAAATAACCAATAACCAATGACCAATAACAAACCCATCATCATCGATTTGGCGAAACGCTTCGGCGGGGCGGAGGTGCGCGTGCTGGACACCGCCGCGTTGCTGCGCCGCCGCGAATACCCGTATGCCGTCGCCGCACTGGACGGATCGCCGTTGCTGCGCCGCCTGCGCGCCGATGGGCTGAACGCCATCGCCGTGCCATACGCCCGCAGCGACCCCCGCACTGCGCTTTTTCTGGCGCGCATCATCCGTCGCGACGGATTTTCGGTGGTGGATGCGCACAATGTGCAATCGCAATTTTGGGGCTTCTGGGCGACAAAATTTACCCGCGCCCGGCTGGTTGCCACCATTCACAGTGCGTACCGGTTGGAGCATGGCGGTTCGCTGAAGGGATGGTTGTATGAAGCGGTACTGCGGCTGATGAACATTGGTGGCACACGCTTCATCGCCGTGTCGGAAGCAGTGGAAACCTATTTGCGGCAAACGGGCATCCCCGCCGAGCGGATTGCGCTCATCCACAACAGCCTTCGCCTGCCCGCCGAAAGTGTCGCCACCACGCACGATTTGCGCCCATCGCTCGGTTGGGGAGATGATGCGTTTGTGGTGGTGGTGGTGGCTCGACTGGAGCCGGTGAAGGGAGTCACCCATCTGCTGGACGCGCTGAAAATTGCCGCCGCCGACCACCCGCAATTGCGTTTGCTCATCGTCGGCGACGGACGCGAGCGGGCGGTGCTGGAAACGCAGACGGAAACGCTGGGGCTGTGCGACATCGTCCATTTCACGGGTTTTCGGGAGGATGTGCCGCACCTTTTGGCGCAGAGCGATGCCTTTTGCCTGCCTTCGCTGTCGGAAGGGTTGCCGTATGCCCTGCTGGAGGCGACGGCGCACCGTTTGCCCCTGCTCGTTTCACGGGTGGGGGGGATGGCGTCCCTGCTGGAAGACGGACGGACGGCGATGCTCGTTCCCCCCGGCGATGTGGATGCGCTGGCGGATGGTTTGCGCCAATTGGCGGACGACCCCGCCCGCGCGGCGGCACTCGGGGCGGCGGCGCACGCGCTGGTGAGCGAAAAGTTCAACCCCGATGAGATGATTCGGCGGGTGATGGCGATGTATCGGGGCGAGTGACGAATGGCGAATGACGAATGAGTAAATTACGCAATACGTTTTACGCAATACGCGGCACGTTTTATTTGCCGATTATCATCATTGCGGCAGTGATGGGCGGTTGTACCCCCGCCGCGCCGTCATCCCCTGCTCCCCCCACGGCGACGGTTCGAGCGGCGGCGGTCATCCCCACCGCAACCGTGATGCCGGGCAACACCATCCCCCCCGCAACAGCCGCCCCCGCGACGGCTGCCCCGGCAACGCCTGCGGCGACCGTCCCCCCGCCGGCTCCCGCGATGCCGGTCAGCGACACCCACATCCCCATCGTTTGGACGGACAGCAATCAACCGGGGCAAACGTTTTCCCTTTTTTATGATACCGATGACCGCGATTTCGACGGCTCATTGATTGTGGCGGGCATCCCCGCCGCCGACCCGGCTAATCAATTTGAATGGTACACTGCCGCCGTGCCCGACGGCGATTATTGGATTTATGCCGCTGTGGATGACGGCACGCAGGTGCAAAACTTTTACATCGCCGGACCCATCGCCGTGCGGCATGATACCACCTGTTTCTCTCCGGCGGGACGGGAAAATGTTTTGCCCAACGGCAGCTTTGAATCCGGATTGCTCGCGCCTTCGGGCTGGAAAATCAAAAAACCGGCGTTCACCCGTGAGCGCACGTGGAATTTCGGCTGGGAAAATGACCCCGCGCAGGCGCACGACGGCGCGCGCGCCATCCGTATCGGCGGGGTGCTGAATGGCATCCATTCCGATAGCGCGTGGAAAGACCGGGTGATTGTGGAATCCGACATGCGTGATTTGCCCGTTCCCGGCGGAAAATATCTGCTGATGGCGTGGGTGCGCACGGAAGATGTCGCCGCCGGACATGTGATGTTCCGCCTGAAATATTACGATGCGGATGGCGAGCAGTTGCCGCTGGCGGGACACGGCACGGATACTTTTTTCGCGGGGGATGGCGGCGCGGACGAGTGGCGGCGGGTGACGTTTTTGGTGAACACCCCTCATTGGGATGCGCCGCCATATCCTGAAAATGCCCGCGCCGCGAAAATCACCGTCAGCGTGTCGCTCGACAATTCCCCCGGCACGCTGTGGGTGGATGATCTTTCGCTGGTGGCGCTCTCGGATGTGGAATTTGAGCGGCTCGACCCGGCGAATCGCTACCGTCCGCCCGCCATCGCCGCCGCCGGTGCGCCGCCCGAACTCCCCGCGCCGTCGTCCGGTTGGGGCGCGTCGGTGGCACAGGATGCCACGGGCGCATGGTGGCTCGTCGGCGCGGATGGGTCGGCGTTTTGGGCGACGGGGGTGAATGTTTCCGCCAATGAAAAACTGCTCAGGACGGTGGGCATGTCGGCGGAGATGTACCGGAAAACGGCGCAGGCGATGGCGCAC
>CAZMXX010000502.1:0-2780 GCA_964570315.1 uncultured Anaerolineaceae bacterium
CTTTTTTAATGAATGGTTGCATTATGTCTATGCGTCGTGTATAATAGAGATGTTATGGTAAGTCTCGTTGGCGAATGGAACCCCTTTAATGAAGCGACTTTTCACATTAATCAGCATCGCTCTGATAGCAATAGCGATTGCGGCGTGCGGGAAGCCTCAATCTCCCCCGCCGGGAACGACAATCCGCCCGATTTTTCGCCCGCTGCCCTCCGCCACACCCACGCCGCCCGTCGCCGTTTTCGTCAATGAAACCCCTGTTTTCCGCCAAACCGTTGACGCGCAATTGGCGCAGTTTGCCCGGTTGAACCCGCCCGACTCGCGCCCCGATACCCTCACTGAAAACGCGGTGGTTTCCGGGTTGATTGACCAAACATTGATGGCGCAACTCGCCGCTGAAAACACTGCCGCCACCATCCCGGATGCGGCGGTGAACGAAAAATTATCGGCAATGGAAGCCTCTGTGCCCGCCGAGCAGTTTTCGGCATGGCTGGCGCGCAACAATCTATCGGCGGAAGAACTGCGCGCCACCCTGCGGGGGCAATTGATGGCGGCACAGCTATTCGAGGCAATCACGCAATCCGTGCCGACCACCGCCGACCAGATTCACGCGCAATGTCTGCAACTGCCCACGCAGGCAGACGCCGAACGGGTGAAAACGGCTATCGCAGAGGGCGCAACTTTCGCCGATTTTGCCGCGCAATATGCCTGCACCGACGCCTCGCGGCGGGTTGGCGCAGATTTGGGCTGGTTTCCCGCCGGGGTGAATGTCCTCCCCGCGGCAGTGGAAGCGGAGGCGTTCACCCTGCCGGTGGAAACGCCGACGATACTCCCGGCGGCAGATGGCTTTTACGTGTTGCGGGTATCGGCAACGGCAACCGAGCGCGCGCTCACACCGGAATTTCACTATCGCCTGCGGGTTGTCGCTTTTGAAAATTGGTTCAATCGCCGGCGCGCCACCGCAAAAATTGAGTGGATGTCGAATTAATTCATTTGTAGGGCAATTGACTCAATGCTATACTGGTTCTTTGCATAACCTATCTCATTTTTGGGAGCCAGTTACATGCTCAAAACGTCATCAAATAAATTTGGACTCATCGCCATCCTCAGCACCATTGTTGTTCTTTTGCTGATAACGGCGCTCGCTGTTTTTGGTTTTTTCGTCAAACAACCCGAACCCACGGTGGAACTTTCCCCGGAGGCGCCGGAGGCGGTATTGGCGGCAACAACGGTTGACCCTGCGCTGGCAGTGGCGGAGCTGGGCGGCATTGCGCCGCTGGATGTCATCAACCAAGCCATAGACAAAGCCCGCCCGGGAACCGCGTTGAGGATTCTCACAGCAACGCCGACCATTGCGCCGCAAAAGGCTGCCGGGGCGCTGCTATTGCTGGGCAAAAAATTTTACGGGCAAAACGATGTCACCCGCGCGATTATGAGCTACCAGCTTGCGGGCGCCGTGGCGACCCTTAGCCCGGACATTCCCGACACGCTGCGGGCAGATATTTTTTTGCAGGCGGGAAGCGGACTGGCGGATTTGAATGAACCGCTGCGGGCGAAATTATATCTCGACCAAGCGCACGTCATTGCTACGGAAAGTAATTTTTTGCAACCGGCGGTGCGACGTTCGGTGCTGGAGCAGTTGAGTCAATCATACGTCCGCATCGGGGAAAATGATCTGGCGCGAACCAGCTTGACGGAAAGCCTTTCCCCCGTGGAACTGAGCGGAACGGCAGACGCGAAGCTGGAGCTTCCCGCCATCGAACCGATTCCGCTGCCATCCGACGTGCAGGAAGCGGAAAAAGCGCGCTGGCAAGCGGCGCAATTGGTCGCCAAAAACCTGGTTGAGTTGGGCGGCGAGGTTCGCCCGGAAAATTTGGCGGCTCTGAAGGATGCGCTGCTGGCAGAAGATGCGGCGAAATCGGCGTTTTTTGCCGATGCGGTGACGGCAGAACTGCAAACATCCGGAAAAATCAATGTGCTGTTCGCGCAAATTGTCTGGCAAAGCCTGAAATATCGAATTGCCAGTGGCGCATTCGGCATGGATTTGGTGCCGGAATGGACGGCGGCGGAGAAAGATATTCGGGCGGAGTTGAGCGACCGGTATAAAACGCTCTTTCAATTATACGGCGATATGATTGTGGCAATCCCGGACGCATCGCAGATTGACCGCGCCACGGAAGAATTACTGCGCCGGCAAATATTGGACGGACAATTGGGTTTGTATCCCGATTATCCGGCTGAAAGCCTGAAGAGCCAATTGCTCAACGCAACCGCCCGTTTGGTGGAAACTCAGCCGAACACAAAATTGCGCGTGGGTTTTTCAACCATTAATGACACGGATTATTGCATTTTAATCAGCGATACTGAAATTCTTGGGTCAACACGTGGGGCGGAAACGCCAACCACGCCGTAACATTTTAAGGAGGCAATGGGATGTCAAATAGAACCGCAACGCTTCTATTGGTGCTTGTAATTGGTATGACGCTGCTGGCATGTTTATTCATCGCCGCGATTTTTGTTGTACCGGAATCACCCCTCAACCCGTTCCCCCCCAGCCGGGCGACCGCACGGGTGCAAGCCATCGCACCCTCGACAATTGCACCGAAATTCGTGGCAGATGTCCCCACCGACACCGCGACGCCCCTTTTCCCGCCCACATGGACGCCGACCGCCACCCTCACGCCATCATTGACCCCCACCCCCACCCGAACCCCCACCCCGCCCACCACCCCGCCCCCCACCTTCACCCCCCCCCCGCTCCCACCCCACACACCCCCCCCCCC
>CAZMXX010000503.1:0-2780 GCA_964570315.1 uncultured Anaerolineaceae bacterium
GGGGGGGCGGGGGAGGGAGGGGGGGAGAGGGGGGGGGAGGGGGGGGGGGGGGGGGTGGTGGGGGGGGGGGCGAGGGGGGGGGGGGGGGGGGGGGGGGGGGGTGGGGGCGAGGTAAGGAGGGGCGTCGCAGTGCGGGTCTGGGATGAAGGGGGGTTCGGCGCGCAGGCAACCGTCAACAGCGCGATGATGGCGAAAAAGATAATTCGTTTCATAGGGTCTCCATATCAATGCACAGACAGTTTAGAAATTTGCGGCGGGTTGTCAAACCGGCGCGCGGATGTCGCCTCCGAAGGGTTGACCGCCCCGAAAAATCGGGTATCATATCAGCCGAAAATCAAACCACAGAGGCGCAGAGAAGCAGAAGTCTCGCCGTGGTGAAAAACAGTTTTTTCAGATGAATCATTCATACCAAAGGACGCACCTATGCCCATCCATACCCCCGACTGGGTGAAACACGCCGTTTTCTACCAAATTTTCCCCGACCGCTTCGCCCGCAGCACCCGCACCGAGCACCCGCGCGGCATCACCTTCCAACCGTGGGGCAGTCCGCCCACCCGCCACGGCTTTCAGGGCGGCGACCTGCGCGGCATCGTTGACCGGTTGGACTATTTGCAGGATTTGGGCATCACCGCCCTGTACCTCAACCCGATATTTGCCTCCGCCTCAAACCACCGCTATCACACCTACGATTATTTTCAGGTTGACCCGCTCCTCGGCGGCAACGATGCCCTGCGCGAACTGCTCGACGCGGCGCACGCCCGCGCCATGCGGGTGGTGCTCGATGGGGTGTTCAACCACACCGGGCGCGGGTTCTGGGCGTTCCATCACATTCTGGAAAACGGCGCGGATTCGCCGTATGCGGATTGGTTCCACATCAACGGCTATCCCCTGCGCCCCTACCCCCAACCGGACGAAACGCCGAATTACACCGCGTGGTGGGGGTTGCCCGCCCTGCCGAAATTCAATACCGGCAATCCCGGTGTGCGCGATTATATTTTCTCGGTGGCGAAATTCTGGGTGGATTTCGGCATTGACGGCTGGCGGCTCGATGTGCCGGATGAAATTGATGACGATGACTTCTGGCGGGAATTTCGGCGGGTGGTGAAAACCGCCAATCCCGACGCATATATTGTGGGCGAAATTTGGAAACCGGCGCAACGCTGGCTTCAGGGCGACCAATTCGACGCGGTAATGAACTATATTTTCAGCCGGGCGGCGCTGGGATTTTTCGGCGCGGAGACCATTCGCACCGACAACCGCCCCGGTGGGTACGCCTTCGCCCCGTTGACGGTGGCAGCCTTCGCGGCGGAGATTGACCGTATGCACAATTTATACGATTGGGAAATCAACCATACCCAACTGAATTTGCTCGGCAGCCATGATACGGCGCGCACGCTGTGGCAAGTGGGGGAGGATGAGTCGGCGCTGCGGTTATGCACGCTATTTCAAATGACCATGCCGGGCGCGCCCTGCATCTATTATGGGGATGAAATCGGGTTGACGGGCGGCGATGACCCGGCGTGTCGGGGCGCTTTCCCGTGGAGCGCGTCGGACACGTGGCATACCGACCTGCGCGACTATTTCCGCCGCGCGATTGCCCTGCGGCACGCCCATCCCGCCCTGCGCACGGGGCATTACCGCCCCCTCTTCGCCGCCGCCGGGGTGTTCGCCTTTGAGCGCACCCTCGACGGGCAACGGCTGGTGGCGGCGTTCAACAGCGCCACGCACCCGCAAACGGTATCGCTGCCGGTGGACGCCCCCGACGGCACAGCGTTCGGCGCGGTGTGGGGCGCGGGGAATTATCGCGCCTCGGCGGGGAAACTGCCGCAAGTGGTCATCCCCGCGCGGGAAGCGGTGGTGCTGGCGCAGGATTAATCCACAAATGTGCCGCCGGTGATTTCGCGGTGGGTGATGGTGCGTTTGGCGTTGAAATGAAGGGTGATTTCCACCCGTTGGAAACAACGGTTTTCGCCGCCGCCCATCAGCGTTTTACGGACGATATAGCCGTCGTCATCGGTTTGGCTCAACTCATTTGCCACATCCACGCGGGCGGAAATAATTTCCCCGCAGCGGTCACAGCGCACGGAAAGGTTGTGCACCGGACGGATTTGATGGTCGGCAGCGCTAAAAAAACTCGCCAATTTTTTGAACATGATTCTCCTACCCACAGAACGTGGTTTCGCCTCGAAATTCAATGAGCCGAAAACACCTGTTGATTTTACACCAGATTCCCCCGTCACAAATTCGGGGCGATGAACCAAAAGACGCTCGCGCCCGCCAGTGCCGCCATCCCCGAAAATAACGCCAGCAGTCCCCAACCGGCGAGCGATTCCGGCAGGCGGGAACGCACGGCGAACCCCACCGCCATCCCGCCGCCGATGAGCACGCGCCATTTGTCCACCCCCGCGGTGGCGACCGTCGCCAGCAGCACCGCCGCCGTCACCCCCGTGCCCAGCCACGCCGATTTTCGGCGCAGAATTTCAGTCCACCCCACACTGAAAATCACACCGAGCGACAGCAACGCGCTGAAGAAATAGCGCCCCTGAAATTGCACAAATGAAAGATTCAAGCCGATGAAGACGGCGGTCACCAACGCGAGTTGGACTGCCAGCAACACCATCGCCCGGCAAACAGGGGACGAAACGGGACGGGTGCGCCACCCCCACCACGCGAACCCCACCAGCGCCAGCAGCGAAAGCAGGGTGAGCGCGAAATAAACGCGGTCGTCCATCGGCACTGCCATCCAGCCAAATTGCCCCCAAAAGCTGTGGAAGGTTGTG
>CAZMXX010000504.1:0-2777 GCA_964570315.1 uncultured Anaerolineaceae bacterium
GTACGTCGCTTTTGTACCAATTCGGGATGGGCTCATTCTGCAACTCGGCGATGAGTGAAGCCAGCCCGATGGCGGTTTCGACGGCGGTCAACCCGTCCCGACGCAGGTTTTCAGACAGTTGGCGCAAGCGGCTGTTTTTGCCGCTGACAATCAGCGCCCGAATTTGCCGGAACGTTTCATCTCCCTGATGCACCAGGTACCAGTGCGCCCAATAGCGCCGCTCGCCGGTTTCGATGGTGTAATGGGTCAATTGCCCTGCCGGCTCGTAAACGGTGATCGGGTTGATGAGTCCGTTCCCCTTGATGTCCGTCGCCAGCGTGGCGATCCCCGCCACAACAGCGGCTAACGTCTCATCGGTTTCGCCGGCTTTGATGAGATTTTTCAAGACCATAAGCGGTGGCAGGTCGCCGTTGTAGAGTTGTGCTGCCAACGAAGGCGGCAACAGATGGCGCGGTTGTCCGGGGTCGGGACGAATGTCGTTGAGCGACAATCGGTGGACGGTATCGGCTCTGTTTTCCCGGCTGCGCCGCCGGGCGTCATCACTCATAAAAGATAAAACGGTGCGACGGCTACTATCTTGTGGCATGTTCCACCTCCCGCGCCATTTGGATGTAGGCGTGTGCAGCGTCGTTATGTGGGGCGTAGCGGAAAATGTCCCAACCCCGGGCGTGCGCTTTGCGCACCGCGACCCGATCAGGGACGGACGGCAGTAAATTGTGCGGGAAGTGTGCCTCCAATTCCGCTATGGTATGGCGGGTTTCGGTGGTGTGGTCTTTCCTGACCAGCGTTATCCCCAACAACTCTAAATTATTGATATTTCTGATTTCGTAAATGGTATCGTTGAGCAAGGCAATGCCCATCAATGAGAACGCGCTCGGCTCGGCGGTGATGATGACCCGATCGGCAGCCATCAATCCGTTAATGGTCAGCAACCCCAAACTGGGTGGGCAATCGATGAGTACGTAATCGTATTCGCCGGTGAATTTCTTGATTGCCGTCGAAAGCCGGTCTTCACGGCGGATGGCGCCGACCAGTTCCCACTCGGCGCGTGCCAACCGGATGTGAGACGGCAGTAAATCCATTTTGCCGGTCGTCTCCCCTTGCAGTTCAATCGTGGTGATGGCTTGATGCGGATCAAGCTGATTTACCAACACCTCGTAAACTGTTGGTGTTTCGGCATTGTCGCCCAAGGTGAATTCCGGGGACAGCAATACGGATGTGGCGTTTGCTTGTGAATCAATGTCGATGAGCAGTACCTTGTATCGTGTTCCGGTTACCCCCCGTGCCAACGCCGCCGCCAGGTTAATAGCGGTGGTGGTTTTTCCGGCACCCCCTTTTTGATTTGCAATCGCAATGATGTGGGTCATATACGTCTCCTCTGTTGTGCCGATATGTAAACAGGTGTTTACTTATCGGGTTGGTCTGCGTGAGCGAAACGCCGATTTATCATTTGTTCGATTTCCGATAAATATTTAGTTACCGGTGACCTGTGAATTCTTTTGTCCGACGGTTGCTCCGTTCAAATGTCCGTCAGATCTATTGTTCAATGCGTTGATGTCGCGTTGGACGGTGCGTTCTGACACCCCCAACCGCGCGGCAATGTCGCTGATTGTCAGGGTTTCATCTTGTAGTAGCGTCTGTAATGTCGCCCGTCTGGATTGAATGATGGCGCGACGGGTCGCGTTCGCCTCGTCCAATGCCTCCATATCACCGGGAATATATGACCGTTTGGCAGCGACAATTGCCCGCTTTTCCGTGCGCAAGTCGGCAACTTCGGTTTTCAGCGCCTCACGTTTTCGGGCGAGCGCGGCAATGTCGGTATTTAATGCCGATATTTGACCGGACAATGCCGCCAGTTGCGCTTCGGCATCCCGAAGCGCGGTGATGACAGTGGCGCGCGTCATAACGCGCCGAATCAGGCGCACGACAAGATGTAGCGACAATGCGGCGGCAACCGGTGGCACAATGCCGACAAAAGCGGCGATGACCACCGGCGCATAAACCGACATTGCCAGCAAGCTGTCCATCCCGGCGTGTGTTGCGTTGAAGACAACCGACAAAACCGTGAAGATGATAACCAGCGTCCAGGCGTAGCGGTCGCGCGCTTGTCGCGTTTCTGCCCACAGCACGTTGAGGCTGGCGACAATCGCCAGTGTGTCCAGCGTCAGCGGCCACAGCCACGCCAGATTGCGATTGATTGCCCCCGAAGTGACCGCCAAATCCAGCAATGACTCGTAACTCAATATCAACCCGGCGGCGGCAACAAACAAAACACCGGCCGCAGCAACGAACGTAATGACGGTGTCGGCGTAATCGGCAATGTAACGGTTGAAACGTGCAGTATCGGTGGTCATAGTTAATCCTCCAGTTGACTGAAAACTGCGTCGTCTATAACTAATTCGGGTTGATGATCACTGCTGCCCGCTGGCAGTTGTTTGACCTGGCGCAGCAGTTGCGTGTTTTGCTGATTTTGGATAGCCTGCATACGCTGCATAATCGCCAGGTTTTCACGGGCATTGTTGATGAAGTCCGCTTGCCGGTGCTTGGTGGCAATATGGTTTTGCAGGATTGACGCGCCCTGTCCCAGCGCCAGCAGTGTGCCGGCGGTCAGGATTCCGAGGATAAATGCCGCCAGCGGGCTGCCTTGTGCGGCTGCCATATATACCAGAACGGCAATAATGGATATCAGAAATATAAAAGACAACGCAATGTTCCTCATACCCGAACTCCTCGTATTATATGTAGTAGGTAGACGCCAACCCGTCTACCGGTTTGAA
>CAZMXX010000505.1:0-2776 GCA_964570315.1 uncultured Anaerolineaceae bacterium
TTCCAGCAGCGGCACGTATCTTTCCCAAGAAGCGGGCATCCGTTTGGGAGAACCTGTGGCATTTTTGTTTGCCTGCCCGCTCGAAGCGACCATCGGGCTGGATGCCGCGCTCAAAGCCGCCGATGTCGAGTTGAAGGTGTGGTGGGAGCCGCCATCGGAAACGAACTTCTCCGGCGGATTGCTCACCGGTAGTCAGAGCGCGTGCCGGGCGGCATGCGATGCCTTCCGCGATGCGGTGCTCGATGTGGCAAACAACCCAATCAATTTTTAGCGATTGGTGAAATCAGCTATTCGAGATTGGTAATTGGAGCTTCGCTGTCAAGCCTCCATCCCCAATCTCTAATTTCCAAATTACCAATCTCATCAATCTCCATTCAGGAGGAACTATGGAACATTTCGATAAAGACCTGCAATCCATCCAACAGGCGCGCACACTGGTTTTGAATGCCTACGCCGCCCAGCAGGAATTCTTCCACTTCAGCCAAGCGCAGGTTGACCGCATTTGCGCCGCCATGGCAGATGCCGCCTACCGCGAATCGGAACGGCTGGCAAAAATGGCGGTGGAAGAAACCAGCTACGGCATCGCCGCGCATAAAACGCTGAAAAACCAGTTGGGCAGTAAAACCACGTGGGAGTACATCAAAGACATCAAAACCGTGGGCGTGCTGCGACACGACGAAGCCCGAAAAATCATCGAAATCGGCTGGCCCATGGGCGTGGTGGTGGCACTCAGCCCGCGCACCAACCCCACCTCCACCGTGATGCACAAAACGCTCATCGCCGTGAAAGCCCGAAATGCCATCGTCCATGCCCCGCATCCGGCGGCGGTGAATTGCGCCAACGAAACGCTGCGCGTCATGGCGGAAGCGGGCGAAAAAGAAGGCATGCCCAAAGGGCTCATCGGCGCGATGACGCACATCACCCTGCCCGGCACGCACGAGCTGATGGGGCACAAACGGACGGCGGTCATTCTAGCCACCGGCGGCTCCGATATGGTGCGGGTGGCGCACAGCATGGGCAAACCGGCATACGGCGTCGGTCCCGGCAACGTCCCATGCTATGTTGACCGCAGCGCAGACATCAAACTGGCGGCGAAATACATCGTTTCCAGCAAAGCCTTCGACAATTCGGTGATTTGCGCCACCGAGCAAGCCGTCATCGCCGATAAACCGATTGCCGCGCAACTGCGCCGCGAAATGGAAGCGCTGGGCGCGTATTGGGTCTCGCAGGAACAGGCTGCCGCGCTGGCGCGGACGCTCTTCCACCCCAACGGCGGCATCAACCCCGCCTCAGTGGGGCAAACCCCGCAATCGCTGGCGAAGATGGCGGGCATCACCGTCCCCGATTCGGCGCGCATTCTAGTCGCCCCGCTCACCAAAGTGGGCAAAGACGAACCCCTTTCCCGCGAAAAACTGACCACCGTTTTGGGCTGGTACGAAGAAGACGGCTGGGAAGCGGGTTGCGAACGAAGCCTCCAGATGATCAGCTTCGGCGGGCGCGGACATTCGATTGCCATTCACGCCACCGACGAAAAGGTCATCATGGAATACGGGCTGCAAAAGCCGGTCTTCCGCATTCTAGTGAACACCATGAGCACCCTCGGTTCGGTGGGCGGCACCACCGCCCTCGCCCCGTCGATGACCCTCGGCTCCGGCGGCATCGGCGGCGCCATCACCGGCGACAACATCACCACCACCCACCTGCTGAACGTCAAACGGCTGGCGTACCAAACCACCCCGCCGCCCATCGCCGCGCTCATCGAAAATCATCCCAACAATCACACCGGCGCACAGCCCGCCACACCGGCGCAACCCGACGTGGAAGCGGTTGTCCGCGCGGTGATTGAAGAAGTTTTGAAACATACAAAATAGTTTTCAGTAATCAGCGGTCAGTTTTCTGTGAACGGCTGACGGTTATCAAAATAATCGAATCTTCGAACCAAAAAAGGAGAACTTTAAATGGATATTCAAATGATTGCACTCGGTATGGTCGAAACCAAAGGGCTGGTCGGTTCCATTGAAGCCGCCGACGCGATGGTCAAAGCCGCCAACGTCAAACTCATCGGCAAAGAAATCATCGGCGGGGGATTTGTGACGGTGATGGTGCGCGGAGATGTCGGCGCGGTGAAAGCCGCCACCGACGCGGGCGCCGCCGCCGCGAAACGAGTGGGCGAACTGGTGAGCGTGCATGTCATTCCGCGCCCCCATTCCGATGTGGAGCTGATTCTGCCGAAAGCAACCGGCACATCCGCTCGCAAAAAATAGATAGGGTTTCATTCCCATGACCGTTATCACCGAAGCGGAACTGCGCGAAATGTGGCAGAGCGGGCGCGGAAAAATCGCCCCGCTGCCGCCCGATGTGCGTTTCACCCCGGCGGCGAAGGATTTTCTCAAAGAGTGGGACATCACGCCGGATTTTGCGGATGATGCCCCCGCCCCGCCCGCCGACACACCGCCGGACGATGCATCGGGGTTGCCGTTGCCCGCGCCGCCGCCGGAGACGACCGCCACCCCTGCCCCGCGATTGCTGCATCGGGGACAGCCGGTGATTCGCCCGCCGCGACCCGCGCCCCACGCCTCCCCCCGCTCTTTGCGGGGCGGAAAGCCGTTCCTGCCCCCTCCCCACGCTGTCGTGGCGGCAACGCTACCCCCCCCCCAAAAATTCCGCACCGACCCCGCGGTCGTCCTCGGCCCACTTGTCCCCGCGGGGCGGCTTCCTCCCCCCCACGTGGCCCGGGCGCCCCCCCAGCTGGCACCCACCGCCGCCAATCCTCCGA
>CAZMXX010000506.1:0-2766 GCA_964570315.1 uncultured Anaerolineaceae bacterium
GGAGGGTTCTTGAGGTCGGAGGATACGATGTCGAGTTCTTCATCTCCCAGTCGCCCGAAGTCCAGGAAGCCGCGGATTCGACGATCAAGTTGTAAAAGAAAAGACCCGGTGTTTCGCTGGGTCTTTTTTTTGAGAAATATCCCGGTTATATATGTTCAAATCGAGGCCAAGGAGCATGTATTTTCCACAACCCGACCTGACTAATAGGATATAAAAATGTGATGATTGCTTCCACTACTACACAGTTTTGTTGGCATACAAAGCCTTTTAGCCGCATAGCTATCGGTTGAAAAACCATACTAAGACATGTAAATTTTTTTTACAATAGATATTGTGTTTGAAAAGTATTATTGTTTGTTAAAGATTCACTTGGCTGGTGATATGTATCGCGGTAAAGAGTAGCTGGAAAGGAAGCGTGTAAAATAGCTATGAGCAAGAAAAAAAGAATTTTTACTAAAGGATTTTATGAAGAAGTCTTAAAGAGGGCAATCCATGAGGCCGGTCCTAGGTATACTCCTGGCAATGAAAGGGGTGCGCCTAACTTGGAGATAAAAGAGCTTGTCTTTGCCTTCGATGCCTTGGGTAGAACAGAGGATTTCTTAAAGCACTTCAAGGAGCTTTCCGAAGAATTGTCGGAAAATAATAAGGCAGATTATTCTGTTGTCAGAATCCCCGAGATTAAGATAAGCAGGAATAGGGTAAAGACACTAAGAAAAAATATTAAATACCTCATTTCTGTCTTGAAAAATATAGCAGAAGAATATGACTTGGAGAAGAAAGTAAACTTAAAGGCTGTCGCCATACTCACAAAAAGATGCCTGAAAACGATAGAAGCAATTGAATCAGCAATATCTGAGCAATTAAGGAATAAGAAAAAAGCAGGAGAAAGAACAGATACCCTAAACAACCTCCGCTATAAATACAGAAAGTTAAGCGAAACTCTTTACAAGGTAGGGGCATTTATTGATGACCCTCCTACAAGGCTTGCCAATGAGCCTGCCATGCTTCTTCTTGGAGAGGCCGGGATAGGCAAGACACACTTTCTCTGCGATATCGCAAAAGACAGAATAGAGAATGGTGCTCCTACTATATTGATCCTCGGACAGAGATTTCAGAAATTCACCGACCCCTTACAAAAATTGATAGAACTCCTCGGCTCAAAGTTTTCCACAAAAGATTTTCTTGAAAAGTTGAACGGGCACGCCATTATGAAAAAGACACGCTGTCTCATAATAGTAGACGCCATCAATGAAGGCGACAAAGATAGTTGGAGGAAAGGACTCAACAAGTTCCTAAAAACTATTGCACCTTACAAGGGCATAGGTGTCGCTATAAGTTGCAGAACACCTTTTGATCAGATTATGATCTCGGAGAAGTCAAGAACGGGGTTGCTATCGCTCTATCATCCTGGCTTTAGAGAGATAGAGGTCAACGCCCAATCAGAGTTTTTCCGATATTACAATATACCAGCATCAGAGGTTCCAGTATTGACTCCGGAGTTTTCCCACCCGCTCTTTTTGAAGCTTTTCTGCAAGACCATAGAGCATGTAACTATAAAAAAGAAGCACCGAGCAATAAGAGACATAGCGTCTGGACAAAGGGGCATGACAAAGATTTTTGAGGACTTTGTGGTTGAAAGAGGACGTTCGATAGAAGCCGATTTTGGGTTGAAGGCAAAAGATTGCTGGAGGCTATTCAAAGAGATTGCTGAAAGGATGGCTGAAAACAAAAAAGACTGGATCCCCAATGAAGAGTTAAAAAGTATTCTGAGCGTCAGCAATAAAGAGATATTTATAAGCAGGCTTATCTCTGAAGGACTGCTTTCGGAAACACTCGAATGGGTAGGGGACAGCAGTGACGGTGAATATGTTGAAGCTGTAAGGTTCCCATACCAGAAGTTCAGCGACCATCTTATCGCCAGATACCTTCTCAATAAATACATCAAGAAAAATTCGTCAAGAAAGGAAATACGTCAAGCACTGAATGAAGATTCATCCCTTGGAAGCATGCTTCGTAGTGGAAGAAGAGTCAATCCCTACGCGGGCATTGTGGAGGCCTTGATAGTGGAGTTTCCAGAGCGAACAAGGAACCAGGGAGAGCTCTTTGATTATTTAGAAGGCAATAGTTTTGAGTGGACGTTAGTGGATGCCTTTATAAAAGGCCTTGTCTGGCGAAGTCCGAGGACATTCAACAACTCAACGGACAAATGGGTTGGAGGACTGCTAAATGAAGACCGCTGCCGTGATGACCTTTTCGATGCCCTGCTAGCCTTGGCATCAAGGCCCAAGCATCCTTACAATGCTGAAAGGCTGAGTAAGAACCTGCAAAGACTCAAGATGTGGGAGAGAGATCTTTTCTGGTCTGAGTTTCTTAGAAAACAGGAGGATTACAATACCATTTACAGGCTTCTAACTTGGATCGATGCTTCGAAGGCGAATAATGTAAAGAAGAAAGACTATGCTAGAATGTATTTGTTCATATTGATGTGGGTGTTAACTTCTACAAAGCGTTCCTTACGTGATAGGGCAACAAGGGCGCTCTATTATATCGGATGCAGATTTCCGGAATCTCTTTTTGAATTAACTGAGCAGTCCTTGAAGATTAATGACCCATATGTCCCCGAGAGAATGCTCGCCGCTTCCTACGGTGTTGCAATGGGGCTTCAGCATGTGCGAACTTTCAGGAACGGGGCACTCCACGTGTTTGCCAGGAAACTTTACGAGTTAATCTTCAAGGAACACGCCCCTCACTCCACGACCCATATAC
>CAZMXX010000507.1:0-2749 GCA_964570315.1 uncultured Anaerolineaceae bacterium
CTCCATCCTCGCGGTCATCGGTCCCAACGGGGCCGGCAAGACCGAGGCCCTGAAGGCCCTCCTCGGCCTCATACCTTCCACGGGCACCATAAAATGGCGGCAGGGGACGAAGAAGGGTTATGTCCCCCAGAGACTCGACATAGAGACGGACATCCCCCTCACGGTGCGCGAGTTCTTCGGCCTTCGAAGGGAGAACCCCGGCGAAGAGAGGATAAAGGTCGTACTCGATTACGTCCAGCTGGACCCGTCCATCCTCGGCGAGGGCTTCGGCGAGGTATCCGTGGGCCAGCGCCAGAGGATCCTCGTTGCCTGGGCAGTGCTCGGAGAACCCGATGTCCTCCTCTTCGACGAGCCTACGGCGGACATAGACGTCACGGGCCAGGAATCCATATACAATATGATTACGCACCTCAAGGAAAACCTCGGCCTTACGGTAATCCTCGTCTCCCATGACCTCAACGTCGTCTACTCGCACGCGGCCATGGTCCTCTGCATAAACAGGAAGACCCTCTGCATGGGCAAGCCGAGGGAGGTCCTCACGCCGGCCCAGCTCCAGAGACTATACGGAGGCGAGAACGCCTTCTTCAAACACAGGCACGGCTTATGATGGGCGCGGGAGAGTGAGAATAGAATGCACGGCATAGTCCTGCCCATGATAGTAGCCGCCTTCGTGGCCGCGGCGGCAAGCCTCCTCGGGTCATTCGCTGTCTTGAAGAGGATGGCCCTCGTGGGCGACGCCCTCTCGCACGTCGCCCTACCGGGTCTTGCCATAGCGCTCCTCCTGAATATCAACCCCTTCATAGGGGCCCTCGTCTTCCTCCTCGCAGCGGTCCTCGGTATCTGGGGAGTGCAGAACAAATCCACTCTCCCCATAGACACCATTGTCGGCGTCTTCTTCACCTCAAGCCTTGCCCTCGGCGCCCTCATCACGCCGGAGCACGAGCTCCTCGAGGCCCTCTTCGGAAATATCCTCGACCTCGGCTGGACAGAGTCCATCGTCTCCATTGTCATCTCCGTGGTCCTCATCGCCGTTGTCCTCGCCATATACAGAACCATCACCCTCAACATGATATCCCCGGAGATAGCGCACTCCGTGGGCATAAGGACAAAGTTCATGGACCTCGTCTACCTCCTCATCTTCGCCATCTCCGTGGCGCAGGGAATAAGGTTCGTGGGCGCCCTCATGATGGGCTCGCTCGTCATAGTCCCCGCGGCCTCGGCAAAGAACATATCGAGGAGCATACACGGGTACATGAAGTGGAGCATGGTCTTCGGCGTAGCAGCGGCAATAGCGGGCATAATCATATCGAGGCTGGCGGGCCTCCCGCCGGGGCCGGTCTTCATCCTCCTCTGCTCACTCTTCTTTGTTGTAACCTTTATTGTATCCATGATGAGGAAGTAGGAGAGGTTCATATTTTTTTCAAAAAATTCTTACATATCCCCCGAAAGGGGGATTGACATTGACTCGTCGCTGATATATAAGAACTAAAAACCGGAGGTTTAAAGTGCTTGACCGAGCCTATCCGAGGACGTCCCTCAGGAGGACAAGCTGGTTCGAGGTTAACAGCTTTGACCAGAACACCGAGCCCGTGGACGCCGAGCTCATCGACATAAGCTCCGCCGGGGCCTGCATTAAGTGCGAGAAGATACTCGACCCCGGGAGGGTCATAACCATCTGGATGGACATCAGGGGCGCGGACGTGCAGGTGCCATGTATCGCCGAGGTGAGGTGGTCAAAGGCCGTAAATAACCAGTTTAAAATGGGGCTCCAGTTCCTCAAGTAAGTTGAGGCGAGAGGGCAGGCCCGGCTGAAGACGCTACCCCATTGCCAAGAGCGATGGCTGGTGAGGCCCGGGCAGGAGGTCTGCTACCTGCAGGGTAGAGGCGGAGACGCGCGCAGAGCGTTCTGACGGTCCATAACTGCTGAGGCCATCTTGCAACCCATACAAGGCAAAGCGGGCCTTCCGAGAGGAAGGCCCGCTTTTTTTCTTATGTGGTGGGCGGAGCCCACCCTACTTTCTTATCTCTATCCAGACTCTTCGCCATTCCCCAGCGGCCCGCAGGGCTGCTGTACTGGTTTTCTTTGGACCGCTTTCTTTTTTCCAAAAGAAAGTGGAAACTTTCAATATGCGGGCGAAGCCCGCTTCTTTCTCTTCCGTCTTTTCCTTGTGGTGGGCGGAGCCCACCCTACCCCTCTTATCAGCGGCAGAACCAGCTATTCCCCATGGCCGCAAGGCCATGGGCACTGGTTTTCTTTGCTCCACTTTCTTTTTTCCAAAAGAAAGTGGAAACTTTCAATATGCGGCCTCTGGCCGCTTCTTTCTCTTACCTTCTTTTTCTTCTGGTGGGCGGAGCCCACCCTACCCCTTCTACTCTTTTTTATCTTATCTTCTGTCTTCAGAACTTGAGCAGTGAGAAGACGGGGCTGTCGCCGAGTTTTTCTCTGCCCCTGAGTTCTTCGAGTTCTATTATGAAGGCGCACTCCACTATATTACCACCCATTTTTCTCACGAGGTCGGCCACTGCCCCTGCTGTGCCGCCTGTTGCAAGGAGGTCATCCGCTATGATGACGTTCTGGCCCTTTTCTATGGCGTCCTGGTGAATTTCCAGCGTATCCTCGCCGTATTCGAGGCTGTATGTGCCTTGTGCGTCTTGTGCGGGAGTTTACCGGGTTTTCTCACGAGCACCACCCCTGCGCCGAGCTTGTAGGCAAGGGCCGCGCCGATGATGAAACCACGTGCTTCGACAC
>CAZMXX010000508.1:0-2747 GCA_964570315.1 uncultured Anaerolineaceae bacterium
ACGCACCAACTTCTCGCCACCGTGCCCGCCGTGCTGTACAAATATCAGCAGCGTTATCTGCACATCCTGGTCGATGAGTTTCAGGATACCAACATGGCGCAGTATGAGCTGGTCAAAATGCTGGCGGACGGGCATCGCAATATTTTTGTAGTGGGCGATGAAGACCAGTGCCTCCCCGCCGAAACGTCCATTGCCACACCCACCGGCGCTCGCGCCATCGAAACCCTGCGCCCCGGAGATACAGTGCTCGCCGCCGCCGGACGCAGCGAAACCATCGCCGTAAAAGTGGAACGGGTGAAAAAGAATCCATATCGCGGTGATTTGCTGGAAATTGAAACCGCCACCGGGCGCAAATTGCGTGCCACGCCCAACCACATTTTTTTCGCGCGGTTGGGTGCGCCCGCCGATGTTTTTTACGTTTATCTGATGTTTCGCCACGATATGGGCTACCGCATCGGCACAACCATTGGCGCGCGCAGTGATGGCATCCGCCCCTACCCCAAAAACGGTTTGACCCAACGCGGCAATCAGGAACACGCCGACAAAATGTGGTTGCTGAAAGTGTGCCGCACCAAAGATGAAGCCTTGTATTTTGAGCAATATTTCGCCTGTGAATACGGCATCCCGACGATGATTTTTCATACCACCGGGCGAAATATGCGCTTTTCGCAAGCGGCAATCAACCGCTTATATGCCGAAATTGATACCGTCAGCCGCGCAAAACGCCTGATGGACGATTTGCAACTCCATCCCAACCTGCCCCATCATCGCCCGAAGGGAATTGCCGGGGAAAAAGACCCCCAGCGGGTGGTGATAAACCTGTCTCTGTTTGGCGAAACCCGCCGCAGCGAAACCAGCCCGTGGCACGCTCATCGCATCACGCTGAATACCACCGATACAGCCCTGAAAACACAGATGTCGGCTCGCGGGTTTTCGGTGCGGGCGGGGCGACGCGATACATGGCGCATCGAAACAAACCGCCTTTCGTTCGAGCAGGCGTTATCTCTGGCAAACGATATTTCGACGGCAGGCGACAATCTGGAAATTCGCCAAACGGCGTTTCTGTCAAACGCCAAGCGCCCCGGCGGTCAAACCGTAAAATACGATATGCACCCCGCCAGCCAACTGCATCCCACCATGAAAATTGCCCTGCTGGATGGGGACACCATCGTTGAAGATGAAATCACAGCGGTCAGTCAACATCCGTTTGACGGGCACACTTACGATTTGGATGTGTCCACCGTTCACAATTATGTGGCGAATGGGGTGGTGGTTCATAATTCAATTTACAGTTGGCGCGGCGCAGATTACCGCAATGTGCGGCGTTTCAAACAGGATTTCCCCACCGCGCAGACTATTTTGCTGGAGCAGAATTACCGCTCCACCGAAACGATTCTGCAAGCCGCCAATGCGCTCATCACCAAAAATCGGCATCGTCACGCCAAAAATTTGTTCACCGACCGCAGCAAAGGATTGCCGATCATTCGGGTGGAAACTTACACCGGCTACGATGAAGCCCGCTTCGTGGTGCAGGAAATTGAGCGCCTGCGCGTGGAGGCGGACATCAACCCCGCCGATGTGGCGGTGATGTATCGCACCAACGCCCAATCGCGGGTGATTGAAGAGGCGTTCATCGCGGCGGGGATGCCGTACCGGCTGGTGCGCGGCACGCGCTTTTACGAGCGGAAGGAAGTGAAAGACGCGCTGGCATATCTGCGATTAATCCACAATCCCAACGACCGAGTGGCGCTGGGGCGCATCATCAATATGCCCCGCCGCAATATCGGTGCAAAAACGGTGCAAACGCTGTTCGACTGGGCGGCGGCGATGGATTATTCCCCCTGGCAGGCGTTGATCGCGCTCCACAACTTCACCGAAGACGCCACCGATGCCCCACCCATACCATCCCCATTTAAGCCGCGTGCGGCGAAAAGCCTGACGGCATTCGCCAAAATTATTTTGCTGCTGCTTGCGGCGAAAGAAAAATTGCCGCTGGTTGATTTGATTGACCTCATGCTGGCGCGTTCCGGCTATAAAAATATGCTGAATGACGGCAGCGATGAAGGCACGGAACGCTGGGAAAACCTGCAAGAATTGAAAACCGTCGCTCGCAATTATGAAGGATTGGACGGCGCGGAAGCCTTGTCGCAATTTTTGGAAGAAGTGGCGCTGGTGTCGGACGTGGACGGCTTAAAAGAGGATGCGGGCGGTCCTGCCCTGCTCACCCTGCACGCCGCCAAAGGGCTGGAATTTCCGATTGTGTTCATGGTGGGCATGGAAGAAGGCATCTTCCCCCATTCCCGCAGCAAAGAAGACCCCGACCAGATGGAAGAGGAACGGCGGCTGGCGTATGTCGGCGTGACGCGCGCCAAAGACCGGCTGTACCTGACCCACGCTTTTCGGCGCACCATCTACGGGCGCGAAGAAATGAGCGAGCCATCGCAGTTTCTGGCGGACATCCCCTCCGAACTGGTGGACATGCAAACCACGCAAATCAATCGCCGGTCGTCACGCCCGGAACACCGCAACCAATCGTCCACATGGGGAGGCGGGTATCGCCGCCAAACCCGTTGGGAGCCGCCGAGCCAGCGGCGGGCGAGAGAAGCGGCGCCGGTTTTGGGGCGATTCCGCATCGGTGACCGGGTTTTCCACAAAACGTTTGGCGAAGGAACGGTGGTATCCATAAAAATGCAGGATAATGACGAAGAGAGTCAGGTCGGATTCACTAAAACAGGCCAAAGTAGTTG
>CAZMXX010000509.1:0-2745 GCA_964570315.1 uncultured Anaerolineaceae bacterium
GCGGGATACCATCTTCAGCGCCTTGCGCTTGCAGGAAATGCTGCGCAGCAAAGGCGCGAGCGCCGACATTTTGATCAACCGGTACCATCGTGGTGACGGGTTGTTTTTGAAAGGCGTTGAACGAGCCGGAGATGTACCGCATACCCCGCGCGCCGGACGACTGGACGGGCAGTTAGGCAAATATGTTTTGGATGGTATTTATCACAACTGGCAACAACAGATGGAAAAGCGGTCTATATTTCCGTGGAGGCGATAAATGTCACGTCGAGCTTTGAGTATCGTTGCCGTTATCAGTTTAATTGCAGCGGTTGGCACGCTGTTCTACGCTCAGCAAAGTATTAATCGGCTGATGACCGTACGTAAATTCCCGGTGGCGGCGGCAGAAATCCCGCCCTACACCGTCATCACCGCCGATATGCTGACCGAGATGGAACTCCCCAAACCGCTGGCAGAGCAGCCGGTTTATACCGACCGTACGGCGCTCGTCGGCAAGCTGACCACCGCCGCCATTCCCCCCGGCGCAGTGATTTACCGCGCTTACGCCGTACCGCCGTCAGAATTCCGCTACGTCAACGACCCGGCACTGACGGTCATCAGCTTTCCGGTTGAGCCTGAAAGAGCGGTGGGCGGGCAAGTCAAAATCGGGCAACAGGTAGACATCTGGCGTATCCGACGCGCTGACAACGCCGGCAATCGCGAGGCGGAATCGGAACAGTTGGCGGTTTCTGTGCCGGTTGTGGACGTGCGCAGCAACAAGGGCGAACGAGCCGGAACCATAGCCCAAAAACGGACGCAGGTTGAAAGCGCCGGGGAATCTCGCGAGCAGGTCGTGCCGCTCACCATCCTGACCGTTGCCGTTGCCCCCGCCACCGCCGCAAAAATCACAAAATTGATGGGCGACATTGCCGGACAGTACGAAGTCTGGGTCAGTTTGAGCGCGTTGAATGGCACCACGGCGGTTGAGCATGACACTACCCCGGAAAACGTTGCGTTCATCACGCCAACGGACACGCCAACACCCACGGCTACGTTGCCGCCGGTTTTAGCGTCGATGGTGGATACACCGATTCCGACGTTGGCGCCTACCGCCACCGCCACCCCTGTGCCGACATTGGTCAACCCGACCGCCACCGATACGCCAATGCCGGCGTCGACACTCGCACCGCCACCGACAATGACCCTTGTGCCGACGGCTACCCCTGAGTGGGATTACGCGGTGGACATCGCCGATTACGACCAATTGACAAACGAAGGACCAAGCTTTATCCAGGGGACGGTGTATGACATCGCCGGTGGCAGCGTCGCCGGGTTGCCCATCGAACTGCACTGGGATGGCGGGAGCATTCCGTCCGCCACCGGTGGGGGTGGCACTTTTCGTTTTGTGGTCAATGCCGGAGCGTATTATCTGATCATTCCGGAATACAGTACAGAGGCAACACGTATCGTCATTCCCGACCTCAAAAACGCCAACCGGATTACGCTGGATGTAAGGCAGGTGCGCTGATGTTTGAAGCCGTCAAGAAATATGCCGCCATCACGCCGGTGGTACAAAAAGGGCTCATTGACCGTGGTGTGCCGTCGCCGGCGTGGGGGACAACCGACGTCAAAGAGGTTTCGCGGTTCACCGGCGATATCTTGCGGGTGATGGTCGGGTTGGGCATGACCGAAGATGTGGAAACACGGGCGGCGCACGTCGCCAGCCAACTGCTGTCGGTCGGTATCCTGGAACCGTTGCTGCTGGAAGACGGTGTAGAAGAAATCATCGTGCGCAACGGGGCGGTGATGGTCGAACAGTACGGGAAAATACACAATCTGGGTACGATAGCTGCCGACAGTTACTTTCACGACCTCGCCAAACGGGTGGCGGAAGAACGCCGCCGGTCACTGCGGGCGGCAATGCCCTTCGCTTTCGCCGATTTACCGGACGGTTCACGCTTCACGGGCATGATTGACCCGCTCTCGGTCAACGGGACGGCAATCAATATTCGCGTATTCTCGAAACAGCGGTGGACGTTACAGCATTTGACCGGCAAAGGAATCTTCCGACACGAGAACGTGACCGCCGATATGAGCCACCAATTAGTGGAAATGGCGCGTAGAAAAACGCCGCAAGATTTTTTGACAGAAGTTGTGGCGCGCGGCGGGTGGAACGTTCTGGTGTCCGGCAAACCCGGTTCGGGAAAAACCACGTTGGTGTCAGCCTTGACGCACTACCTACCCAAGACGGCGCAGTTATGTATCGCCGAAACCTTCCGCGAGTTGAAGCCGGGGTTGATGACCGTCGCCTGGGCGGTGGTGCGGCAGAACACGGACGAGGAAAGCGCCGACCTTGACGCGGTGGTCAACGTCCTCTATACCCGAATGCGCCCCGATATGATTATTGTCGGTGAAATCGTTGGGCACGAAGCGGAAGAGTTCATCGAAGCAATGTCCATCGGTGTCGGCGCAATGGCGACCATCCACGGGCACAGTCCGGCGGATGCGCTTTACCGGCTGGAACGACGGGCGCTCGGCGGGCGGATGACCCATGCCGGGGTGCGCGACGCCGTAGCCAACGGCGTGAATCTGGTCATTCAATTGGCGCGCCGGGGTGAACACCGCTTTGTCTCGGATATCGCGGTGGTCAACGGGTTGGACGATAGCGGACGTTATGCCGTGCGATCCCTGCGGGAGGTGCTGCGGTGGTCATCTTGACGTGGGGTATTGCGGCGGGGGTTGCCATCGCCACCGGGATAGCGGTTTATT
>CAZMXX010000510.1:0-2743 GCA_964570315.1 uncultured Anaerolineaceae bacterium
GAATAATGTTGGCAGCAATAGCACCGCCCCCACGGAAAACACAACCGCCATCACCAGATCGGGGGGATGGGTTGCCGCCAGCACAACCGTGCTGGCGCGGGTGTACGCCGCAGATGATGCGCGCGCGCCAAGTGCGAGCAAAATGCCCCATACATCGCCGCTGGCCGTGCCATCACCTAGCACCAGCAGCGAGTTGCCCGCCACAGCCAACGCCGTGGCGATATACCACACCCGCGCGGGACGCTCGCCATGCACCAGCCAGCCGAGAATCCCCGCCATGACCGGCGCACTGCCCACCGCCACAATTGTGCCGATAGTGACGCCCGCCCGGGCCACGCCCGCGAAAAAAGTGAGCTGGTATGCCGCCACGCCCGCCGCCGCGAGCAATGTTGCCCGCACGGGAAATTTCCGCACCGCTGAAAATCCGTCGCGGAACAGCACCCAAATCAGCAACGTTGCCCCGCCGACCAGCAACCGTATCGTGCCCACCACCGATGATTGTGCGCCGCTCGGCGCGAGTGCCTGCGATGTGCCGGTTGTTCCCCACAACACCGCCGCCGCCAGCACCAGCCAGCGTCCGGCGGAAGTAGTTGCGTTTCGGGGTTCAGATTTCGAGTTCAATGTCATCACCCATCACGAAACAAGTTTTTTCATGCCTTCACATCCGCCACCGTGCCACCGGTCATTTCCTGCAATTCTGCCGGAGTCAACTTGAATACGGCATACGGTGTGCCCGCCGCCGCCCAAATCGTGTCAAATTGCAATAAATCTTCGTCCAAAAACGTTTCCATCCGGCTGGTGTGCCCCAGTGGAGGCACGCCGCCAATTACAAAACCGGTGTGTTCGCGCACAAAATCCGCATCGGCTTTGCCCAGTTTTTCACCTAATAGGCTTTGCACCTTTTTGGTATCGACTCGATTTTTCCCGCTGGCCAGCACCAGCACCGGACGCCCGGTTTTTCGAGTTTTGAAAATCAGAGATTTGACAATTTGTGCCACATCACAATCGAGTGCCGCCGCCGCATCTGCCGCCGTGCGGGTGGTATCGCGGGGCCCAGCGCCTCGGCCAACGTCGCGTGATCCGGCAAGGGGCTGTCCGGCGACAGGTAGCCTTGTGCCTCCGCCCATTGTTTATATTTATGGATGGTCTGGCGGGCAATGTGTGTATCGCGGCAGATTTGCCGCTCGCTTTGCCCTTGTCGCAGCCGGTGAATGATGTCTCGAATATGGTTCATATGTATGCGCTCCATAACGGGTGCCTCCGGTAAACAGTGTTCCCGAAAGCATGAGGCCGCACATCGCTTTTTGCAATTCAGGTGGTAAACATCCAGCCGACTATCGGTGGTACATACCCAGCCGACGATGCTGGTAAATATACCCCAACTATTGACAGCTTCGTAGTTGTCGAATGCCTGGTTCACCCCCACGGGCGTGGGGAATTAAACATAATTCCGCGCTGCCTCCGGTGTAATAATCGGTTCACCCCCACGGGCGTGGGGAATTAGGGATTTTTCCCAATCGAAAGTTGGCAATTGGCGGTTCACCCCCACGGGCGTGGGGAATTACTGCTTCTGTTTCTGTTTCTGGGGGCGTTACACGGTTCACCCCCACGGGCGTGGGGAATTAAATTTCCCGGTTGACGGGGCGGACGCGAACGATGGTTCACCCCCACGGGCGTGGGGAATTAACATTTGTTCTGCGCTCATAATTTCAGTGTCCGCTTCACCCCCACGGGCGTGGGGAATTAACTAGAGAACGGTACATTACCGACCCCCACCATGGTTCACCCCCACGGGCGTGGGGAATTAGTCATTTATCCAATGTAGATATTGCCGTTGTCGCGGTTCACCCCCACGGGCGTGGGGAATTAGCGGTGAATAGCTCGTTGAGGCAACCGGTAGCCGCGGTTCACCCCCACGGGCGTGGGGAATTAGTCATCGATTCTAAATCTCATTTTTTTGTCTCCGGTTCACCCCCACGGGCGTGGGGAATTAGTTATAGCCGGATGTGGGGGTGGTGCGGCGCGCGTGGTTCACCCCCACGGGCGTGGGGAATTAAACATTATCTCTATTCACTGTGAAAACTATCATGGTTCACCCCCACGGGCGTGGGGAATTATAAGCCCACGGCTTCCCACCGCGTTGTGTCTGCGGTTCACCCCCACGGGCGTGGGGAATTAGTGGTTGCCTGGTGAAGGCGTCCAGCCGTCAGATGGTTCACCCCCACGGGCGTGGGGAATTACCGTCTTAACCCAGTCCTGGTACACCAAACTGCAGACTTCACCCCCACGGGCGTGGGGAATTACCCTTTACGGGTTTCGTTTTCCGCCGCGCCGGTGGTTCACCCCCACGGGCGTGGGGAATTAGTATGTGTCGTTACCGAGTGGGGGCAACAGTTACGGTTCACCCCCACGGGCGTGGGGAATTAACGGCATAAGAAAATTCACAATCCTTCGGTAATGGTTCACCCCCACGGGCGTGGGGAATTAAACTTGGTTGCTGTTTCAATAAGCTCCGACAATGGTTCACCCCCACGGGCGTGGGGAATTAGCGAGGCACACCGGAACAATGAGCGGCGGCTTGCGTTTCACCCCCACGGGCGTGGGGAATTAGCAGGTGATGGCGATTGCGGGAATGTGGGGGAGTGGTTCACCCCCACGGGCGTGGGGAATTAGTGGCCTGTTCAATTGTCACCCTGTGCCGCAGTGGTTCACCCCCACGGGCGTGGGGAATTAGGGTTCAGCG
>CAZMXX010000511.1:0-2730 GCA_964570315.1 uncultured Anaerolineaceae bacterium
TAAACGGCGTTTCGGAAATGATGAAGGATTCCAGTTGGATATTCATCTTGCTTTTTTTGTTCAACTCCCTTTCGACACCTTTTATCGTTGCGGCAAACTTTATCTTGGGGTGGGTGAAGTCATTTGGGCTTAACATCAACAGCCCTTTGGGGTCAATGAAAACAATCTTTTGCGATTTATCATCAATGACCCACAAAATGAAATCGGGGTAGAAATTACCCGCTTCAAAGAACCCCACCCCCTTGCCCCGGCTTAAGTTGCGCAGCAGGTAAATGTGATGCCCTACTAACCGTTCTTTCCCCGTTGATGTCAGGTATTCCCGCAGTCTCAACACAAAACGGGTTTCACTTTGATTCAGTCCCACCGGGGTGATGGATTCAATGAATGAAAGTTGGTTGGTGTGCGGGTTCGGCGGGGTCCCGGAAAATCCATACGCAGATAATAGCGGCAGGTACAAATGCCGGTCGAAGTGGATATTGAGATTGTGCAGGGCGGCAATGTCTTTTTTGTACAAATCACTGCCCAGGCTTGCCAGTCTTTTCAATGCCGCAATTGCCGGGTCGTGACTATTTCCGGGAACTTTGACCAAATACCCGCGCGAACCGTCCGGCAATTCGTTCAGTCGCAGGTTGCTGTCTTGCTCATCTAATAGGCGGTACGCCAAATGAGGCGCTTCCGCCGCCTGTTTATGATACCGGTAGAAATTGTCAATGTAGGCTTTGAGAATGCGGATGACCACCTCTTGCAGGCGGGCAATGCCGCCGAATGTTTTCGGGTTCAACAACCGCTCATCCGCGCGAAGCGCATAACACTCGCCCTCTATGATACTCCGCAGGATGGTCGGGGAGACGGTGAGGTTGGTATAGCCCTTCCCCAGCCGCCAATCCGCAATTTCGACGGCGATGGCGTCCCAATCGAGCAGCTGCCGCGCCGCCGCGCCAATGGTTTGCGATGTTGGGTTACGGCTTACCACGCCGGCGCTATTTCCGGCACTGGTCATCGTCTGCAACTGCGGGCGTAAGTCAAATTCAGGGCGAATCTTCCTCAATACATCCCCGTTTTCGACCTTTAATAGCAGTGAGACTTTGGTGAAATCAAAGTCAGCATCGGGGCGAATGGTGTACAGGGTGTGTGCCGGTGCAAATTTTTTCCCGTCTGAATCGTAATGTTGATACGCAACCGGCACGGCGATTTCCTCGAAATCGGTGGCGATGCCCTCCCGTTCCAGATATTCCTTGAACTTCGCCAGATAGTTGCCGTTAATGGAGAAAATGTTCAGCGTTTCCAGTGCGGGCAGGTTATCGGGGTGAGCGATGCCGGCGAGCGCGGTTGAACGTTTGAGCGAAAAGTTGTATCCTTTCAACCGCACGCCGCGCCCGAACATTTGGATGATTTCCGACCCCTCGCTTTTGCCCACGTTGAGCAGCCCCATCGAACTGACCCGCCAACTGCTCCAGCCTTCGACAAACTTTTTCGCGCCTAATAGCACGTTGATGGGGGAGTGGTGACGGTTGACACTGCCAAACAATGACCCTTGCAACGCATCTTCATCGAAAGTAAAGCCCAACCCGGCGGCTTCCGCCGATTTCAGAAAATTTGCCGAATCCCCGATGTTGATGACCCCGAAATACCGGTCGCTGTTTCCGGCACGCAAGCCGATTTCGCCGGTGGCGTTTTTGAGATTGACCAGATGCAACCCAGCTTTGCCGTCGGCGTGGAAGAACTTCTGCAATAAATCCGCGTACAGTGCCGGAATCGGCAACCGTTGCTTACGCAGGTATTTGAATTTTTGGGCGAAAACATTACTACCATTATTGTCCTTTAATGCAGTCTCACCGGCGAAGATAGCCGCCATTGCATTTTCAACCCAACCACTATCGCCGGATAATAGCCGGTGCAGGAAACGGGTCAGGTTCAGTACATCGCTGATACTGGCTTTGTCTTCGCGAGTTAAACTGCTTTTTGTTTTCCCGGCTTGCACGGTATGCCCGATGAAAACCAGCAGGGGGCGTTCCAGCGCGTAGGGTTTCAGCGCCGCGCCCAAATCATCGTACAACCGCATTTGCTCATAGAAAGTCAGCAGATTCGCCAGCAGCAGGGTATCGGCGTGTTGCCCGTCCGCATAGTTTTGCGGCAAGTTGAGAATTTGGTAATCTTTGCCGTATCCGTCCCCGTAAAAGTATTTGTAGGAATAATCAAAGACGATGGCTTTGCCGTATTCCTGTCGCCGCTCATAGTCATCCGGTTTACTGCCGCCGTTCAATGCCTGTCCGAAAGTGGCGCTGTATTCAAAGGTGAAGCCGCCGTTGGCAACCAGTTGATTACGAATGTTAATCCACACGTCCCCGCTTGTGCCGCGATGCCCCTCATCCACAAAAACCAGATTGCGCCCTTCAAAGGAGTTGGCACTAACGGTGGTGGGACCGCCTTTTTTGCTGAATTTGGTGATTTCCAACACCTGCACGGTGATGTTATCGGCGGCAAGCCCCCGCGAGCCGCCACGTTTGAATCGTTCTGCGGGCACGCCGCTTTTGGCAAATTCCGCCAAGTGTTGCTCGCTCAACCCGGCATTGGGAGTGATAAGCAAGATGCTGTCAAAAGGAGGGTTCCCTGCCTGACGGATATAATACAAAATTTGGTGGTAGTTGAGGTGCATCAACAGGGTTTTACCGCTGCCCGTTGCCATCCAGTATGCCAGTTTGGTCAGGTCATTTTTCTTGAAAGAGGGGA
>CAZMXX010000512.1:0-2719 GCA_964570315.1 uncultured Anaerolineaceae bacterium
CAATGCTCTGTCCCTACCGGCGAATGATTTCCGGCAGTCAATTTGAACCACCACCTTTTTGTTTTCCCACCTTTTTGCTTTGTGACCTTAGCGGCTTCGCGGTAAATTCAACGTCTGTTTTGCAACAACACCCAAGCGGGAGACTATCCAAAAGCGCCGGTTGAAAAAATAAGAGTCGGCACGGAAGCAAGCCCCTTCCGCCAAATTTTGACATTTTCCCGTCCCGATATATACTTGAAGCTGGTAAAAATAATCAGATATTCAACACAGGTCCCCATTGCCTCGGAAGGTGTGGGGGGTAACGGCGAAGTCGGTGTGAGTCCGGCGCTGTCCCGCAACTGTAACCCGATTTCCATCGGGAAGCCAGGTCGCCCGCCCGTGTTGAGGTCCGCAAGCTTTCGTGGCAAAAGGTGCGGTGCCGAGATGCACACCAACCGCACCTTCTTGAACTCTCAAGAAGGTGTTTTGATTCTCTGCCGTATCGTCCCCGAACCATTTTCCACAACTTGCATCAAATTCCACTTTTTTGGGAGGAAACACATGAAAAATGGCTTATTGGTACGACGGTCGCTCACGGTAACCGGAATTTTGGCGGCATCTCTGGCGATGATTCTCGCCGTACTGTGGATGCTGCTGGCGGTTCCGGCTACCACCCACGCCGACAGTCCCGACCACGCGGACGTTGTGGTTCAATTTGACGACGAAAACGCCATCGCGCGCGGGATTCAATTCACCGCCCCGATTTCCGGGCTGGAAGCGCTATATCTCACCGGGCTGGACGTGATTACCAAAGATATGGGCTGGGGTATCGCGGTGTGCAGTATCGAAAGCGTGGGCTGTCCCGCCAGCGATTGTTTCTGCGGCGGCAGTAATTATTGGGGCTACAATTATTGGGATGGCAATGCGTGGCAGGGGTATCTGGTCGGCGCCGCCGATTCCAGCGTCGGCAACGGCGCGGTTGAGGGTTGGCGCTGGGGCGCGTGGGGCAGCACGATGGTTCCCGCCCCGCAGATGACCGCCGCCGTGCGCGCGCTGGACTGGCTGCACACCCAGCAACAGACCGATGGCGGCTACGGCAGCATCGGCACAACGGTGGAAACGTTGCTCTCCATCGGCGCGAACGGCTACACCGCCGCCGAATGGCGCGACCCCATCAGCAATACGTCCATTGCGACGTACCTCGCCGCGAATGGAGCAAGTTTTGTCACCACCCCCGCCGCCGCCGGGAAAATGGCGGTCGCCGTGGTGGGCACACACGCCCCGTACCCGACGGGCGCACTCACCCCGATGGGCTTTTTCAGCCCGACCATCGGCGCATTCGATGCCGAGAGCGCCGCAAACAATGCCTGGGCAATTCTGGGAACGGTGGCGCTGGGACAACAGCCGCCCGCCTCGGCAGTGGGGTATCTGAAGGGCATGCAGCAGTCGAGCGGCGGCTGGGAATGGTCTGCCGGATGGGGCACGGATACCAACTCCACCGCGCTGGCATTGCAGGCATTGGTCGCCGCCGGTGAACCGTTGACCGCCACCGAGATTATCAGCGGGCTGGCATTTTTGCAGACCGCCCAAAACACCGATGGTGGCTTCACCTACGACCCCGTTTCGCCCTGGGGCACGGACAGCGACACCAACTCGACGGCGTATGTGCTGCAAGCGCTGCAAGCGACAAACCAGCCAGCGCCGGTGGTCGGCACGGGGAATTTCGGCTCATTCGTCATCTCCGGAACCACCCCTATCAGCTACCTGCTGAGCATACAATTGTCGAACGGGGCGTTTGAGTGGCAACCGGGCTTTGGCGAAAATGCACTCGCCACCCAACAAGCTGTCCCCGCATTGTTGGGGCAAGCTTTCCCACTGGCAGTGCTGGAAAACAAGATTTTTCTGCCGTTGATTTTGCGGTAAAATAGTGCGTCCTGAAATTCATTTCGGGGCGCACTGAAACCTGAAACCTGAAACCTGAAACCTGAAACCTGAAACCTTTTAAACCGTGGACTCGAAACTCGAAACTCGAAACTCGAAACTATACCTGTTGCCCCGCTCGGCGCTGATTTTGCTGACGGTGCTGCTGCTGTTGAGCCTGAGCCGCGCCAACGCCGAAACGCCCCATCGAGCGGGCGTCATCGTCCGGCACGGCGACGGCTCGGTGCAGGCGCAGTGTGTCACCTTCCCGGAAGAGAGCATCACCGGGCTGGATGTGCTCATCCGCTCCGGGCTGGATTTGAATATTGACGCCAGCAACAGTATGGGCGCGACCATCTGCCGCTTGGACGGCGAAGGCTGCACGTTTCCCCAGCAGGATTGTTTCTGCCAGTGTACCGGCAGCGACTGCGTTTATTGGAGCTATTGGCGTTGGGAAAACGGAACTTGGGTGTATTCCAATTTGGGCGCGTCGAACACCGGCGTGACCGATGGCGGCATCGAAGGTTGGGTGTGGGGACAGGGCAACAGCGGCGCATCGCCGCCCCCGACGCCCCCGCCGCTGGATGACATCTGCGCGGCGAGCACCGCCACTCCCACGGCGACGCTCGCCCCGTTGCCGACCCCGTCCAGCACGCCGATTCCGCCCGCGCCCCTGCCCACCGTCACCGACACACCCACTCCCCAGCCCGTGGGCACGCCGATGATTCTCGGCTTCACCGCCGACCGCACCGAAATTGTGGCGGGGGAAACGGTGGCACTGCGCTGGGATTTATCGGGTGCAGAGGCGGCATTTTTGCGC
>CAZMXX010000513.1:0-2719 GCA_964570315.1 uncultured Anaerolineaceae bacterium
CCGAACCGGAAGCCGCCCAGCCCACCCCCGCCCAAGATGAATTGGAAGCCAACGGCTGGGATTATTTCGACGGCGAAACTTGGTTGCGCGATCAGGACACCGACCTGCCGACGGAAGCGGAATTCCCCGCCGAAGACGAAGAGGAATGGGCGGAAGATGATGAATTATTCGACGATGAAGAAATCATCGACGTTGAAGATTTGGAAGAATATGTCGAAGTCGTAGAAATTGCGGAAGAAGATATCATCGACGAAGGGGAAACGCTCGTTGATGCGGAATTTGAAGTTGAGGTGCTGACCCCCGCGCAGGAAAAAATGGCGGTCACCGCTCCGGTTCGCCCCGTGAGCGAGGAACAACCCGCCACCGAAACGCCCGCCGGGGCGGCAGAACCCGCTCGCCCGAAAACGCCGCCCGTCGCCCAAAAAGCGAAAGTGCCCACCGCGCCGCCGAAATTCCGGGGCTACCCGCTGTGGGTGTGGACATCGCTCGGTGGGGTGGGCACGCTGGTGCTCGCCGCTTTCATCATTTTGGGCGCGCTGTTCGTTTTCAACAACCGCAATCAAGCCGTGGCACTGCTCGAAACGCAGCAAACGCCGACGCTGCCCGCCGCCATACCGCCGACCACCCCCACCCCTGCCCCGACCCCCACAGTGACCAGCACGCCGGAACCCACGGCGACGCAATTGCCGTTGGCGAATTACAGCAGCGGCTATTTCGGCGTGGCATTCGATTATCCCGCCGGGTGGGTTTTCAAAGAAGACGACGATTTGGTGATTTTCGCGCCCAGCGCCCGCTCGCTCGACCGGACAGTGGTCAACGGCGCGGCACTGTGGATTTCTCTTTCCGCCAACAAAAACATCACCGACATGCTGGCGAGTCAACTGGAAAAATTCTCGCCCATTTCCAACACGCTGGATGAAGGCGTGCTGAACATCGGACGGCAAACATGGACATCGGCGCAGGTGGAATTCAACGCCCCCGATATGGGCGGGGATGCCATCGCACTGATTGCCTCCACGGTGAAAAACGATGCCGGTTATTCGCTGGTCGCCGTCGCTCCCAAAGCGGAATGGGACGCCTACAAACCGCTGTTTGAAATGGTGCTGAACAGCTTCACCTTCACCGGGCAATCGGTGGCGGAAGCAACCACCAGCACCCCGTCGGCAGAGACGCCCACCGCCGCCCCCACCGCTACCGCACCCGCCGAAACCGCCGCGCCGCTCACTTACACCGTGCAATCGGGCGACACGCTCGGCGGCATTGCCGCGCAATTTGAAATCAGTCTGGCAGATTTGCTCAAAGCGAACAAGCTGACGGAAAAATCAATTATTCGCGTTGACCAGGAACTCATCATCCCCCAACCGGGTGTGATTGTGGCAGCCGTCACCGCCACCCCAACGCCGAAAGCCACCGCCACCCCGAAACCGAAAGCGACGGCAACGCCCAAAAAAGCGACGGCAACCCCGAAGGCGACCGCCACATCGAAAGCGACCACCGTCGCCGCAGAACCGGTCATCTATGAAGTGCAAGCCGGGGACACGCTGGGCGGCATTGCAGCGCGATTTGGCATCAGCCTTGCCGCATTGCTCGACGCGAACAACCTGACAGAAAATTCCATCCTGCAAATCGGGCAGGAACTCATCATCCCGCAAGGTGGAGCCGCCGTGGCGACCGCCACACCCGCCGGAACACCGGCGGCGAGCACCCCGACTCCCGCTCCCACCCCGACACCCGCGCCCGTCGCCTCACTCAGCGGACGCATCATTTATCCGGTGTACAGCCCCGATCAGGGCAATTACAACATTTGGAGTATGAATGTTGACGGTTCCGGACAGCCGACCATTATTGTGGGCAGCGCCAGCCAACCCGCCATCAGCCGCGATGGGTCACTGCTGGCATACCGCTCATGGGACCCCAACCGGCGCGGCGTGGCATTCATTGATTATGCCGGGGGACGGCAAGAATTGCTCACCAGCAATCTGGAAGATGCCCTGCCCGCATGGTACAACGACGGCTCGGTGGTGTTTGTGACCCGCCGCGAAAGTGACCGCGCACCGCGTCTGTATCAGGCATTTCAGGGCGGAAACGGCGGCAACAGCCTGAACTTCAACGGGGATTACGTGGACACACTGCCCGACAATCGGCTGGTGACGCGCGGCTGTACCCCCGATGGGGACTGCGGCTTGTGGCTTCTGCCGCCCAATGCCAGCGCCGGCGTGAAAATCAGCCAGTTCACCAGCGATACCGCTCCCGCCGCCAGCCCGTTAGGCGGACGCATCGCCATTATGTCCAAAGAACGCGACAACGCCAACAACTGGGAAATCTGGACAATCAACGAAGACGGCTCCGACCCCATCCGCATCACCAACAACCCCGCCACTGACGGACTGCCCGCATGGTCGCCGGATGGGCAATCCATCGCCTTTGTTTCCAACCGCGATGGCGTGTGGGCAATTTGGGTCGCCCGCGCCGACGGCTCCGGCGTGCAAAAATTGTTCGATATGCAGGGGTCGCCCGACGGGGTGGTGAAATTCGATGAGCAAAACTCGCGCGGGTGGCTCGAAGAGCGCATCACTTGGGCACCGTAGTCTTTCTCAAAAACCAAAAGACCGGGGACTTGTCTCCGGTCTTTTTTTGTGCGGCGATTTTTCGGTGGTACCCCCGTTGAGTGTTGCGAGTTGCCATTGTGCCGGAATGAACCGCAAAGATGTTCTAAATT
>CAZMXX010000514.1:0-2717 GCA_964570315.1 uncultured Anaerolineaceae bacterium
GTCGTCTATCCGCGTATGGCGGTAAATAATAATGATGTGCCGTATGTGGCATATATTGACGACAACACGTTCACCAAAACGCTGCGCGTGATGGCGTATGATGGCGCGGCGTGGACGCAAGTCGGAACGGATTTGAGTGACAATGTTCTGGCGATGGATTTCGGGTTTACCAATGGCGGTATTCCCACGGCGGAGTATGTCACTAGCGGGGTGGTGTGGGTCAAGCAATTCATTGGTGGGGTATGGACAACCGTTCTGTCGGACACGACGTCCGGCATTAATGCCGCACTGGCAATCACCCCGGCAAATGACGTGTTGGTATTTGAGGATGGGAGTGCTGGCATTGTTCAACTGACCGCCACGCCGATGGTGACCGCCGCTGTGACGATGGATGAAGACGGCGCGCCGACACCCTTCAGCCTGCCCGTGGAAGTTATGGATGTGGACGGCGGCGTGTTCACCTTGACGGTGGCATCGGCGGCGCACGGTTCTGCGGCGGGCGGCGCGGCACTCAGCTACACCCCCGATGCAAATTATAACGGCTCAGATAGTTTTATCGCCGGTGTGACCGATGGCGCACTGACCGGCACTATGACCGTGACCATCACCATCAACCCGCAGGATGACCCCCCGCAGGTTGTGGCGGATACGCCGGTCATCACCGAAGATGTGGCAACTTATATTGATGTGCTGGCGAATGATGTGGAAGTGGACGGGCAGGGATTGTCCATCACTTCGGTGGGAGCGGCGGCACATGGTTCCACAATCAATTCGGCGGGGACAAAAGTCTATTATATCCCCGCTCAAAATTACAACGGCACAGATACTTTCAGTTATGTGGCTTCCGATGGCGCGTTGACCGGCACAACCACCGTCACCGTGACCATTTCCGCAGTCAATGATGCGCCCACGGCGGCGGATGATCTCGCCAACGGCACAGACACGCACCCGCTCACCATTCTACCGCTGGAAAATGATTCGGATATTGATGGCGACCCGCTCACCGTGCAAAGCGTTTTCGGCGCACTGAATGGCACGGCAAGCGTCAGCGGCACCACCGAAATTGTTTACACACCCACCTTGTCATTCAACGGCTCGGATTTTCTGCAATATGTTGTCTCGGATGGCGCGCTGACCGATACCGCCGTCATCACGGTGAACATCACCGCCAACCAGCCGCCCGTCGCCGTGGATGATACCGTCGCCACCGATGAAGATATTACCGTGACCATCTCGCCGCTGGAGAACGACAGCGACCCCGATGGCAACCCGCTTGCCATCAGCGCGGTGGGGACGCCCGCGAACGGCACGGCGAACATCAGCGGCACGACGCAAATTGTGTACACGCCCCCCCTTAATTTTTATGGGGATGATGTTTTCACCGTCACCATCTCGGACGGGCGTTTGACGGACTCGGCGGTGGTCACGGTCTCTGTGGCGAGCGTCAACGACACCCCCGTCGCCGTGGATGATACCGCCGCCACCGACGAAGACCTCGCCGTGACCATCTCCCCGCTCGGCAACGACAGCGATGTGGACGGCGACCCGCTCTTCATCAGCGCGGTGGGGACGCCCGCGCACGGCACGGTGAGCATCAGTGGCACGACGCAACTGGTTTACACGCCCACCACCGGCTATTCCGGCAGCGACACCTTCAGCTATATCGTCTCCGACGGCTCACTGACCGCCACCGCTTCCATTTTCGTGACAGTGCAGCAAACAGCCCCGCCAATGATGTACGTTTATTTGCCGCTGGTATTGAAATAAATCAAACCAACAACACACAAAAAACCCCCGACGGATGTGCGTCCGTCGGGGGTTTTTTTATGCCAGCGCCAGCCGTTCCCGTTCCTGCCGGAATTGGTTGGTGTACAGGTTGAAATAATGTCCGCGCCGGCGCATCAACTCGGCGTGCGACCCCATCTCGGCGATGCCGCCGTCTTCGATGACCAGAATCCGGTCGGCGCGTTTGATGGTGGACAGCCGGTGGGCGATGATGACGCTGGTGCGATTTTCCATCAGCGTTTCCATCCCCTTTTGGATGAGCGATTCGGTCACGGTGTCAATTGAGCTGGTCGCTTCGTCCATGATGAACCATTCCGGTTGCGCCAGAATCGCCCGCGCCAAACTGATGAGCTGTTTCTGCCCCACCGAGAGCAGATTGCCGCCCTCACCCACGTCCGTATCGTACCCCTTTTCCAGCGTGATGATGAAATCGTGCGCGTGCGCCAGCTTCGCCGCTTCCTCCACCTCGGTATCCGTAGCGTCCAGCCGACCGTAGCGAATGTTTTCGCGGATGGAGCCGGTGAACAGGTGCGGCGTTTGCAGCACCATCCCGATGCGCGATTGAATGGCATCGAGGCGCAGGGTGGTGTAATCCGTGCCGTTGACGCGCACCGTGCCGCCGGTCGGTTCGTAAAATCGGCACAGCAGGTTGACGATGGTTGATTTCCCCGCGCCGGTGGGACCCACCAGCGCAATCGTCTCACCCGGTTTGATGGTCAGATTGAAGTTTTTCAGCACCGGATTGCTCTCATCCGTGTAGCGGAAATCCACATTTTCAAAGCGAATTTCGCCGCGAATGGTGCCGGGGTCGGTGGCGTCGGGACGATTCACGATGTCCGGTTTGGCATCCGCCAGCGAAAACACCCGTTCCGCCGAGGCCCTTTGTGCCAATATAGGGTGAGACAGAATCCACTCCGAAATTAGTGTATAAT
>CAZMXX010000515.1:0-2715 GCA_964570315.1 uncultured Anaerolineaceae bacterium
CCCACAAAGTTCAACCGCACCAAGCCGCGGCCGGTGGTGGCATCCCCGCCGATCTGCGCCGTTTCGCCATTCAACGCGCCGACAACGTGATCCAGCACCGCCCCGGCCAACAGCGTTCCATTGTTCGACCGCTCGCGGCTGGCCATCGCCATGGCAAGCAGAATGGACTCTGGCGGCAGATTCTCGGTGTAAAACAGCCCGCCATCGGCAGCCGTGCCGGTCTCATCATCGATGCGCACATGCGCCTCCACGACGGTGGACTGCTTGACGAACCAGGCAAAATCCGTGTCCGACAGCAGCACCACATCGCGCTTGAGCTTGTCGTGGAAATGGCCGCCTTCGGGGATGGCAAAGTCGGCGAGGTCCTTTGCAATGCCTCGCAAGCCTGCATCCCCTTCGCTCGTTACTTCGAAAGCCTGAGCCTCCAGCAACAGCCGGTCGCCCGACTTCAGGCCACTGTCCAGTATCGACACCTGGCCTTCGCGCACTTCCGGCCACTGCCAATCCTTCGCCAGGCCGCACAGCGCCAACATCCGCTGCGCCCGCGCCAGGCAATGCGGCGAGGTGGCATAGACGAAGCCTCTCCGGACCGAGCGCACCGGAAACGCAACGAGCTGGGCATCAGAGAAACTGACCGCGCCGGCATGCAACGCACTGCTGCCCGATTCCGGCCCGAAAATGCGCCGGAGCAGATCGCGCGTTTGCTCGCCATCGCCATGCTCCCACTTGCGCCACAGGTGATGGCGCAGCGCACCCTTGACACCCGAACCCGCAATCACCGGATGATCGGTGTGCTTCTCGCGCTGGATCGGATTGTCCACCAGGCCGAACGCCTGTCCTGCCCCCGCATGCACCGGCGTGGCGCAGTAGATGAACATCGCCTTGTATGCCTCAAACATCGCTTCTCTCCTTGTTCCAGTTTCCGATCAAACAGGCATTGAACCCCTCAGCGCGACGCGCGGCATCAGAGCAGGGCAAACCATCGCGCACCAGCGCCTGCAATGCGGTAATATCGCCACCGAAGCCCTCGAACCAATACACGGACCCCGGCGGCGCACAGCGTTCAGCAGGCTTCGGCGCATGGATCGCCACATCCCAGCCGCTCACCACCTCGGCACGATGCACTGCCGCCGCGACCAGTCGCACACCTTGGAGCGCCCCTTCTTGCGGGGGCCGCCAGCCCTCCGAGAACAGCCCCGGACTCGTGAGTAGCAGCCGGAAGCAACCCGTCTGCGCGATGGCATCCCAATCCGGTTCCGGCCAGCTCACGGACACCGGCATCACTGTCGCACCACGTCCATCGCCGCCCAGCCGCAAGAGTCCTGACTGCGGCAACAGTCCATCAGCCCCATGCACCTCTGCCACCAAGCCCACGCCATCGGCCAGGGCCACTGCGTCGCTGGTATAGATACGCCCCTCTTCCGCCGTGCGCTTGTCCGCATCCATCGCAATGCCGAGACGCGAATCGAGCTTCCACAGCTTCCCGGACCCCACCACATGCGCCGCCTCCGGTGCCTCATCGCGCAGCCAGGCAGCCAATCCTTGGCCGGTCAGGAACAGGCCGGAGCAGGGCTTTTCCTGCTTGCCGATGCGTAGCGTCGGGACGAGAGGCAATGCACCGCTACCGGACACCCCGTCAGGAAGTGCCCGCGGCATCAGACGGTGCATCTGTGGACTGCCTGCATCGCCGGTGGCCAACCAATCGGCAGGCAAGGGCAACAGCGGCTCGGCCACATCACCCGCAAGCTTCTGCCCCAGGGTGAAGCGGGCCAAGCGGAACGTGCCCGGCTGTTTCGGTGTCCCCAAGCACCGGCCAATAGCTCCGTCCACAGGCACATCCGCGATGGCGAATGCTGCCGGATTGACGCCCGCATCCACCAGCATGCGCGAACGAATCGCGCCTGCAGCTACACTGGGCCAAGGCGGCATCTGCGCTCCGGCGTCATCACCCGCCGCACCAAACAGCTTATTGCCGCGCAAATAAAGCACATCGAGCGGCTTCAGAAACAGCGCACTCATGCCTCACCTCCCATACGACCCTCGCGGCCCAAAAACTCTGCCACAGCGAAGAAGCCCTCCAGCCACTCAGCCTCGCGGCTCATCTGTCGCTTGCGTTTTTGCTCCTCTGTTTCCGGAGGCAAATTCCGAACCGCCGCGCAGGCCAGCTGGGCCAATCGCCGGGCCAGTTCCTGCTCTGCTTCGGAGCCGCCTTGCTGTTTGAGCTGGCGCGCCAGGGTCGTTGTCAGCATGGCATCGAACGCATCCCCCAGATGCTCGCGTGTCGGCAGCTCGCGCAGCTGCGCCTGCACATGGTAGGCCGCGCGGCGAGAAAGCCTTTCGCCGCCCAGCGCCCGCGCCAACTCCTCCAGCAACTGCGAGGGGTGCTCCGGCAGCTTGACCTTGTCCCTCGGGCTTTCCTGGAACCAGCGGGCGGTCGCTGACACCGCACCGCCGCCGCGCTTGAGCACGCGAATCGTGAACGCATCGCGACCGCCTTTCTGCTTGGCTTCGGATTCCGCCACGCGCAGCTCCTTCAGCACCCGCCCAAGCGGTGCCATGTGATGCGCTACCACCGCACCGGCGCTGGCCGTGGCCTTCTCGCCCATCACCCGTATCAACCGCTTGCGATAGCGGACAAAGCCGTGCGCAACATCGATCACGTCATGGAAACGTTGGATGTCCTCCAACTTGCCCGGCTCATGGCCAGCATAGAGC
>CAZMXX010000516.1:0-2714 GCA_964570315.1 uncultured Anaerolineaceae bacterium
GGTTTTGTCCGCTCCATTATCTCACATCCTGCCTAAAAACTGAAACGCACCCGTGCGATTGGGTGCGTTTCATCACAAAATTCATTGGGCATTCCGGGCGGGTTGTGCTATACTGTCGCGGGGAAACTACAATTTTAAAAAGGATGAACGCTTATGCCAAAATTTATTGCTCGCTGGGTGATAAACGCTGTGGCGCTGGGTGTGGCGACGTATCTCATCCCCGGCATTTATGTGGCGGGCGGAGAGACCAAAGCATTGGTGAACCTGCTCATCGTTGCGGCGATTTTCGGGCTGGTGAATGCCATCATCAAACCCATTTTGCAATTGACAACCTGTTTGGTCACGGTGCTGACGTTGGGGCTGTTCACCTTCATCATCAATGCGTTGATGTTGTTGCTGACCAGTTGGCTGGTGGGCGGAATGTTCCGCGTGGCGGGGTTCGCGCCCGCGTTGTGGGGCAGTATCGTCATCAGCATTGTGAGCGCGATATTGAGTTTATTTTTGGTGAATGACGATGATTAATTGGCTGAAATCACTTTTTACCCCCAAACCGCCGCTGCCGACAATATCGGTGAGCGAGTTGAATGCCGAGTTGCGCACTGACGCGCCGCCGGTGGTCATTGACGTGCGCTCGGCGCAGGAGTTTGGCTTTCACGGGCACATTGCCGAGGCGAAGCTCATTCCGCTGAACGAAATTCAGCAGCGCGTGGCGGAAATTCCGAGCGACCGTCCGTTGGTGCTGGTGTGTCGCACCAGTCGCCGCAGTGCCCGCGCCGCGCGTTTTCTGCTGGCTCAGGAAATTTCCGATGTGCAGGTCTTGGATGGGGGCATGCTGGCGTGGACAAAAGCGGGTCTGCCCGTCGAACGCAATCCGGTGTGATGAAAAATGAAAGCAATTGTGGTGCAATCCGAAAAACCGAATAACCCGCTGGCGTGGCAAACTGTGCCCGACCCCGTCCTCGGGGCGGGAGAAGTGCTGGTGGACGTGGTTGCCACAGCGCTCAACCGCGCCGATTTGATGCAGCGCGCCGGAAATTACCCGCCGCCGCCCGGCGAATCCGACATTTTGGGGCTGGAGATGGCGGGACGCATCGCCGCGCTGGGGCAGGGCGTTTCGGGCTGGCAGGTGGGCGAGCGCATCTGCGCGCTGTTGCCCGGCGGCGGCTACGCGGAAAAAGTTGCCGTGCCCGCCGATTTGCTCATACCCATCCCCGAAAAATGGACATTTGAACAGGCGGCAGCCGTGCCGGAGGTCTTTCTCACGGCGTTTGTCAATCTCTTCATGGAAGCGGCGCTGCAACCGGATGAAACCGTGTTGATTCACGGCGGGGCGAGCGGCGTGGGAACCGCCGCCATCCAGTTGGCGCATCGCGCCGGATGCACCGTCATCGCCACGGCGGGCACGGATGAGAAGATTGCTTTTTGCCGCAAACTGGGGGCAAACTTGGCGATAAACTATCGCCGGGACGATTTTTCCGTCGTTGCCCCCGCCCATTTCGACGGCGCGGGCGTGGATGTGATTTTGGATATGGTCGGCGCGGATTATTTCGAGCGCAACCTGAACCTGCTCAACACCTGCGGGCGCATCGTTTTCATTTCCACCCTCAGCGGGGGAGAAGTGTCGCTGAAGCTGTGGACGCTGCTGCGGCGTCGGTTGCGCCTCATCGGGTCGGTGCTCCGGGCACGCTCGGTGGCGGAGAAAATCGACATCACCCGCGCCTTTAGGTCGCGTTTCTGGGCGGATATGGAGGCGGGCGTCATTCAGCCGGTGGTGGATTCGATTTTCCCCATTCAACAGGCGGAAGATGCGCACCAACGAATGGCGGAAAACAAAAATATCGGGAAAATTGTATTGCGTGTGGCGCACGATCAATGAAGGAAGGGTGAAATTATGGCGAAAAAATCTAAGGGAACCATCGGAATTTTAACCGGCGGCGGGGATGTGCCGGGCTTGAATCCCGCTATTCGTGCAATTACCGTGCGGGCGCGGCGAGAGGGGTACAAAGTCATCGGTATTCGGCGCGGCTGGGCGGGACTGGTTGAATTAATCCGCGACAAAAAAGCCGATAATAGCCGGAATTTTCAGGAACTTTCCGAGACAATTGTGAATAAAGCCGGCAGAACCGGCGGTACATTTTTGCACACCTCCCGCACTCGCGCCAGCCACGTGCCGAAGATTCGCGTGCCGGAACATCTGCGGGAAACCTATAACGACGAATTGAATGATTTGACGCCGGAAGTGTTGAAAAACATTGAATTTTTGGGGCTCGATTATCTCATCCCCATTGGCGGGGACGACACGCTGAGTTACGCCGTGCGCCTCTATCAGGAAGGGGTGAAGGTGGTTGCCATCCCCAAAACAATGGACAATGACGTGCCGGGCACGGATTATTGTATCGGATTCAGCACCTGCGTGACGCGCACCATCGCCATGACCAACGCCTTGCGCACCTCGGCGGGGTCTCACGAGCGGTTTTTGGTGCTGGAGGTCTTCGTGGGTTCCGCCGGGGTCGCCGCCCGTGTGCGGAGGTGGGGTGCCGTGCCGAGTGGGGCGTTGCGGAGCCGGACGGCCGCGGTGGCGGCGTGGTGGAAGGACCAGGGCTGGACGGTGACGTGCTGGAAATGGACGCTGCGCCCCGGCCAGGAGAAGACCCGGTCGGTGATGTGATCGCCGTTCTGGAAGCCGTCCAGGTCGGCATCGAACTGGCTGAAGA
>CAZMXX010000517.1:0-2708 GCA_964570315.1 uncultured Anaerolineaceae bacterium
CCCAAAAAATGGAAGCTATCGGAACTCTTGTAGGTGGGATTGCACATGATTTTAACAATATGCTGACCGGGTTAACCGGACAACTCTATTTGATCAAAGGAAAAGTGGAAGAAAACACAGAGATATTTAGGCGTCTGTCTGACATGGAAATTCTGACTTTTCGAGCAGCTAATATGATTGGGCAGTTACTGACATTTGCAAGGAAAGGTGTAACGAACAAAATAAATATAGAATTAAATAGTTTCATTAAAGAAGCATCCAAACTTGCCCAGGTAAGACTACCCGAAAACATTCATTTCCATTGTACAGTTACAGATAAAAACATGGTGACTTGCGCTGATAGCACCCAGTTACAACAGGTAATTATGAATCTTATCAACAATGCCCATGACGCGGTAAACGAAACAGAGTATCCTCAAATAAGCATTAACTTAACGTCCGTCACCCATAACCACCCCAAATTACGCAAATTTAACCCCAGCGATACAAGATATGCCGAGCTATCCATAACAGACAATGGCTGTGGCATCAAAGAAGAACACCTGAGTAAAATAACAGAGCCATTTTTCACCACGAAAGAACAAGGCAAAGGAACAGGGCTGGGGCTGGCGATGGTACATGGCGTAGTGACATCGCATAACGGGTATATGGATATAGATAGCAAAATAGGAAACGGCACAACTTTCCGAATTTTTCTTCCGCTGGTTGACAGAGCTCCCAACAAAACACTTGATGCAGGAACAATTTATAGGGGACAAGGTGAAGGAATATTGTTAGTAGATGATGATTTGATGGTTCGTCAAACCGGGAAAGATGTGCTTGAGCAACTCGGGTATACTGTTTTCGAGGCGGAAGACGGGGTTAAAGCCATTCAGGCTTGCCGCACGTATTCGAAAATTTCGGCGATTATTATGGATGTTGTCATGCCCAACCTACAGGGTGGTGATGCAGCAGTTCAGCTCAAACGTCTGTATCCTGATTTACCCATTATTCTGATGACAGGATATGATAAGAAAAATACCATTAATAACAAACAGGTCCTTTCAGCCATAGATGCCACAATTACTAAACCTTATAATACAGAGCAGCTAAGCACCGTTCTATACAATGTATTGAAAGATAAAAGGTAGAAACAGACAGATTCGCTAGACCTCCTATTGCATGACAACACTGTTGTCGGTTAAGCATTGATGAGGCACATTTGGCGCTGATTTATGGCGAAGCGTCGCTTTGGCGTATCCAGTTCAGTTACTTGTGATGCCTCTGCCGGGGGTGTCGACTTCCGTTGGAATCAGGTGCCGGCTTCGATTGGAATCGCCTGTCGACTTGCGCCGGAATACGCACTCAATCTTCGTTCTTGCTTCTCTCATCTTTTTCCTGGCCTCATCGGCCTGTCTTGCCGTATCATCCTTAATATACTGCTCACACCTCCTGAGGCGCTTCCCTGCTATATCTCCCAGTTGTTCCTGGCATAAGGGGCAACGAGCACCCTCCACATGCGGGAACTCACATCCCGAATACGCCTCTTCGACCGAAAATTTGCGCGCGGCCTCAAAAAGAAGCTTCCAAGCCCTTCCGCCAGTTCCATCCAGGAACTTCTCATTGGACTGTAATATCTCCGCAGCCTTGGCCTCTGCCTCTTCAGTACTGACCACCGCCTGATCAAGCTGTTGAAATTTTTCTACAGCCTTATCACTTATCCAGATCAAAGGCTTGAGCATTTTCTCTCCCAACTCTTTAAGTCTTCGGGCTGCCAGTTTCAGATCCTCAGCTTTGGCGATGGGATCAATCTCGGAAAGCACTTTGTTTAGCTCTTCAAGCCGTTATTTCTCATCCTCCGAAAGCGTTCCAAACCGTTTTATCTCGTCTTTTTCGGTTTCATGGCTGAGAGTTGAAACAAGCCTTCCTACCTCAGTGTCCCCTCGCAAATGCATGAATGGAGAGACATCAACATTGATTCCTGAAAGCTCGTTTCCCAACCTGCGAGAGAGTTCCGGCAGTACTTTGTTGGCAAGATTTTCCAAGATATCCAAACCATATGGCAGATAAGCCACATAATGCTCATCAGTTAGATATGATCTGGCGCATTTCGAATCAAAAACCGCAATGGATGAAAGCTCATCCGGCGAGACGGAATTTTGGGACCATGTTACTTCCTTTTGGACGGAATCAATCTTAATATCAAACTTGGCTGTGGGGACTGCATCTCTCGCAGATTCATCATGAACATTCGGCAGAACTTCTTCCTGTTGATTCCTTGCGCGACACGCGCGCTTCAAAACCCGAGCATACCCGGATTTACCAGTTCCATTGCCACCATAAATAATGGTGATCCCTTCTTCTCCGAAATTAAGAGTTTGACTTGGATCTATTCGATTGACATTGACGAGGTTCCGCATGGCTTTGAGAACAACTGTCTTGCCACCCTTCGCCTCGGCAGGAATGTGCCCTGCGGCTAAAGGTTTTGCGGAAAGTCCATCCTGACATGGTAACCCATGCGAGGCTTTGAGCAGCGCATAGAGCTCTGAATAATCATCTTCCGATAACCCACTCTCTTTTTGGAACAGGCGCTTGGCAGCATCGCGCTGCCAATCAGGCAATGTTTCGCTCCATGCTAGAATATCGTTTAGTAGAGCCATATTTACAACCTCCCCCGGTCAAGTCCCAATTCTGCTGTAAATTCATTTTCGCAGGATCGGCGTTGTTTC
>CAZMXX010000518.1:0-2706 GCA_964570315.1 uncultured Anaerolineaceae bacterium
ATGATACCCGAATACCCGCCGAATGTCCGGCATAAACCCGATGAGCCACACATACCCGATGAACATCGCCAGGCGGATGACCCCTTCCAGAATATTGCTGAACACCCCCGCCCCCAGATATTGCTCCATCCAGCCGATGATGAGCAGCGGAACCACAAAAAAGATACCCACCGCCAACGCCAGTGAAAGGGCAACCTTCCCCACGCGAGGGGTCCTTTGAACTCCACGTCTTCTTCCCCCATCGCCACATCCGCCGAAAACATCAGCGCACGCATTCCCAAACCGAGCGCATCCCACAACAGGGTGACCCCGCGCAAAAAGGGAACTTTATTGATGAAGCTACCATAAATGCGCGCATCCAACGGTTCGCTGTGTACGTGAATCTCGCCGTCCGGCTGGCGCACTGCAATGGTCATTCGTTTCGAGCCGCGCATCATCACCCCTTCGATGACCGCTTGCCCGCCGTAATTAAATGGTTTTGCCATAAAATACCTCAATGTTGAAATTTCTTCCTTTGGATTTTACACCGCCGGGACATGATAGTCAAAGGGGTGTCCATGATTCACTTTGCGCGCCGGTTGACTCTTTTGGTCAATCACATTACCATACCGTCACCCAAATATTTTGGAGGGCGATGTGGCTTCAAAATTGAACAGTTTGCGCCTGTTGGAAAATCGGAACATCCCTTTTACCGTGCATAAATTTCCGGAGACCATCCACAATGCGACGGAAGTGGCATCGGCGGTGGAAAAACCTGCCGATATGGTTTACAAAACGCTGGTGGTGCTGAAAAACGCGCCACGCGCCAAACCCATGCTGGTGATGATTGCCGCGCCGAGAAAATTGAACCTGAAAAAGGTGGCGCGGGCGGTGGGCGAAAAGAAGGTGCAGATGGCAACGCACGCCCAAGCGGAAAAATTGACCGGGCTGAAAGTCGGCGGGATTGGGGCGCTGGCATTAATGAATCGTGGATTTCGGGTGTACATTGATGAACCCGCTCGCCGGCTGGAGACGGTTTTGGTCAGCGCGGGACAACGCGGGGTGAACGTGGAACTGCCGGTATCGGATTTGGTTTCGTTAACCGGAGCAAAGTGGATTGACGCCGGCGACTCGGCGTGAGTCAGATGCGACTCGGGGTGAATCTTTGGGAAGGAATATCGCCCAATGGGGAATCGGCGTGAGTCCGGCATGAATCAATCCACGCCGCGCGGAGCGAATTGGGTTGCGCCAGTCCGCCGTCATGAATCCATTTTTTTCGGATTCACGGAACCAATGTCGGCGCGGATGCGTCTCATGGGTGAATCGAGATAAACGCGATTCACAAATCTGCAGAAAGGAGGTCGTCGCTATGAAACGATTTTTGTTGCTTGCCGTCATCGTACTGCTGACGCTGAACGCATGCGCGTCCGTCAACCCGACGCCCGCCGTATCGCCGCTCAACGCCCCTGCCGCGCAATCGGAGTCGCCGGTTGCCACGCCTCCCCTACCCTCCCCCACTCGCGTGACAGAAACCGAAGTTCCAACCGTGCCGCCGACTGCGGTGGAAGGTGTGCCCATCGTGAAAAATTTGGAGACCCGCGCTATTGAAGATTTGGCGCAACGGCTGGGAATACCCTCGACTGAGATTGCGGTGATTTCCGCCGAAAAGGATGAATTTCCGAGCGCAAACTTCGGCTGCCCGGCAGTTGAGAAAGCGGAAACCGGCGGGGCGTCACCGGCGTTTGTGGTGGCAACCGAGATTGTGCTGGAAGCGGACGGCGTGCGGTATCACTATCGCGGCAAAGGGAATCAACTGGTGTTCTGTTTTGAGGAGTCGTAACGCTATTTGAGCACCAACGGTAAATAAACATTTCGGAGCACCGCCACCTGTCGTGTGGCGGTGTTGTCATTGGTCATTTCACCGTTTCCGGCGGGACGAAGAATGCGGGCGGTGACGGTATACCACCCGCTTTCGGCAGTGGCGAAAGTGGCGGTGAACGTTCGCGTCTCGGCGGGATTGAGCGCCGGGATTGCCGTTTGCACGTCCGGGAAAACAAGCGTGCCGAAGGGTTGGGTGAAACTAATCGCCGCGTCCGTGGGGTCGGTGGGATATTGCCCCACGTTTTTCACCGTGGCAGTCACCGCAAAAGTTGTGGTTTGCCCCGGCGTGAAGCTCACATTTTGGGGCGAGACCACCACATCAATGATTAAATTTCGCACAACCCACCAATTCACGGAAAAGCTGATGATATTATCGGCGGGAACGGCATCACTTTCATCTGACGTCACTCGAATGCTGACGGTATACGGCACGGTAACGGTGGGCGGTTGGGTGAAAGATACGGCAAACGTTTGGCTGAGCAAGCGGGGGGTCTCGGCATAACGGCGCTGGAGTTGCCCCAAAGAGATGGTTTCGCTGGCAACCACATTATGCGAAAGTTGGCTTTCCAGCAGCACAGTCGCAGTGCTGTTGTTGGCGGTTGTATTGCCATAGTTTTGCAGATAAGCGGAGATGGTCAGCCCGGTGGTGGCGGTCATCACTGCGGATGGCGGGATTAATTGCAAATCCACATAGGGGGTGAAATGGGCGGAGGTCTGCGTCACAAATGCATTGCCGATGACATTGAGGGTGCCCGTGCTGTCAAAAAGATTGCCGCCATATCCATGCAAGCTGTCTCTGGTGGAATACCACGCCCACGCCTGCACCAGCCGGTTGCCATCGGCGGG
>CAZMXX010000519.1:0-2703 GCA_964570315.1 uncultured Anaerolineaceae bacterium
GGTGCAACCCGATGGACGGTTCATCCAGTATATACAGACACCCCATCAATTGCGAGCCGATTTGCGTCGCCAGCCGGATGCGCTGTGCTTCGCCGCCGGAAAGGGTATTGGTGGAGCGGTTCAGTGACAGATAATCGAGCCCCACATCTATCAAAAAGCGCAGCCGTTTTTCAATTTCTTTGATGATGGGGCTGGCGATGGCGACTTGTCGCCGGGTGAAATCGGCGTCGTTCGCCAGCGCGGCAATCCAGGCGGATAATTGGGTGATGGAGAGCGCGGTCACATCGCTGATGGATTGTTCGGCGATGGTGACCGCCAGCGCTTCCGCCCGCAGACGTTTGCCCTCGCACACGCGACACCGGCGCGGCGACATATATTGCTCGATGGTGCTTTTCACCGCTTCGCTGTTGGTGGATTGGTATTGGCGTTTCAGAATGGGGATGACCCCTTCAAACGGCGTTTCGTAGGTGGTGCGTGTGCCGTCGGCGTGAATTTGGGTCAGAGTCAGCTTCTCGGACGGTTTACCGCCGTACAAAATAATATCCTTATGGCGATGCGATAAATTGCGCACCGGAATGTTCATCGGGATATTGTAAAATTTTGCCGTCGCGCGGAGCAATTGTTGATAGTAGCTGTTTTTGTTATTTTTGGTCTCTTTCGCCCACGGACGCACCGCGCCATTCGAGAGTGCAAGCTCCGGGCGGTTGAAAATCAAATCGGGGTCGAGTTCCGGTTTTTCGCCCAGTCCGCCACAGGCGGGACACGCGCCGTGCGGACTATTGAAACTGAACGTACGCGGCTCAATTTCCGGCAAATTGGTGCCGCAATGCACGCAATTGAAATGCTCGCTGAAAAGGGTGTCGAAAGGGCGGTCGCGGTCGGTCACATCGGTGATGATGAGCACGCCGTTGCCCAGTTTCAGCGCAATTTCCACCGAATCGGCGAGACGGGTGGCGAGCGTTTCGTCGCCGTGGGGGGCGTTGCGAATCACCAGCCGGTCTACCACCACTTCAATGGTGTGGAGCGCGTGCCGGTCCAGCTCAAAAAATTCGTCAATTTCGCGGATGGTGCCATCCACCCGCACCCGCACAAAACCCGCCTTGCGAATATCATCAAATACCGCCTGATGCGTCCCTTTGCGGTCTTTCACCACCGGCGCTACAATCATCACCCGGCTGCCATTCGGTTTTTCCAGCACCGCTTCCACAATCTGTTGCGCCGATTGTTGGTTCACCTCCCGCCCGCAAGTGGGGCAGTGGGGCGTGCCAACGCGGGCGAAGAGCAGGCGCAAGTAATCGTAAACTTCAGTGACCGTGCCGACCGTTGAGCGCGGATTATGGCTGCTGCTGCGCTGCTCGATGGCAATGGCGGGGCTCAGCCCGTCAATCCGGTCTACATCCGGTTTTTCCATCTGCCCCAGAAATTGGCGGGCATACGCCGACAGAGACTCCACGTACCGCCGTTGCCCCTCGGCATAAATGGTATCGAATGCCAAGCTGCTTTTGCCGGAACCGGACAATCCGGTGATGACCACCAGCTTATCGCGGGGGATATCCACATCAATATTTTTGAGATTATGTTCCCGCGCACCGCGCACCGCAATCGCGTGCTGTGCCATCTGCACCTCCGTGCCATCGAAAATAACAAACAGTAATTTTACCACTGCCGCCGAAAATTGTGTAATACCAATCTGATGGATTTATGTGGTGACATAATGTCATTTCGGATTGACAATTTCTGCAAATCAGGGCATAATAGGTGTATGAAAGTGGTTAAAAAGGTATATGAGCCGTTCAGTTTAAAAAAGTAGGTGAACCTATGTCGGTCGATCAAGAAAATCCCAATCCGCAACCATCGCCTGAAGATGAACTTCCCGATTGGCTGAAGGAAATACGCGGTGAAGCGCCGGCGGCGGCAAAACCGACCCTTCCGGCGGCGGAGTTACCTCAGGACACGGTGGAGGACATTGAGGAATTGCCTCCATGGTTGCAGGATGTTCCGGAAGAAATTGACATATCGGAAGTGGACCGCGCCGAACTCGAACCCGAAGCGGCGGCGGAGCCGGAAACGGAAGCCGCAAGCGAAGCGGCGGACGGTTCTGAGATGTGGCAAAAAATTCTGGCGGAAGAAGGGCTTTCGCTGGACGATGTGCCCGAAGAACGCCCTGAAGGCGCGGAAGACATGTCGGTGGCGGATTACATGGAAGCCACGGCGGATGTTTCCGCGAAACGGTTGGCGCAAGCGGAACGGCAACCCCCGGCTGAAACGGCTGAAACCACCTTCGCTGCCGACGAACCCGCCGCCGAGCCGGTGGCGGATGCGGCGGATGATGGGATGGTCATTGATGATGAACTCCCCGATTGGCTGAAAGATGATACCGTAGCCGAGGCGACGACGGAACCGGCGGCTTGGCTCGCCGATGAATCGGTTGCCGCTGAACCGGCGGCGGAAGAACCCGAACCCGCCGCAATTGCGGATGAAGCCCCGGCTGAAACCGTCCCCGACTGGTTGCAGGTGGAAACCGACGCTGAACCGGCGGCGGAAGCCACGGATGACGGGATGGTCATCGATGATGAACTCCCCGACTGGCTCAAAGATGAAGCCATCGCCGAGGCGGACGCCGAACCGGAAACGCCCTCGTGGCTGAGTGACGAAAGCATCATCACTTCTGCCGCGGAAGTGCGCGCCGCCGTCGAATCGGCT
>CAZMXX010000520.1:0-2697 GCA_964570315.1 uncultured Anaerolineaceae bacterium
CAGCAACTGCTGCCCGACCTGACGTCCTTTCAGGCGCAACTGCTGGCGCAGCTCGCTGCCCGGCGCAAGTCCGCCCGGGCGGTGGCTGAATTGTTGACCGCCTACGCCGACGGCGCGTTGAAAACGCCGCCGCCGCAACAAACCGGCTTTCTCCCCGGGCAACCGGTAACCCCGACCGGCGTGTTTCGCGCCGCGCTCAAACAAACGGGCGGAGCGTGGGTGGATTTGTCGGCCTGGTCTGCCGCGCAGCACACCATCGCCGGTTTTGATATTCCGGCGCCGGACATTGAAAAACTCGACCGCGACCAACAGCGCCTGGGCATGCTCGTCGCGGCGCACACATGACGTTTCAGGTCTCTTGTTTCAGGTTTTTACGTTTGATCACAACCTGAAACTTGAAACCTGAAACCCGGAACAATCTTTATGAGCTGTGAAACCAACGCCAACAAAATCTCAATCGCCGCTGCGGCCAACGGTATTCCCAAAACTGCCGTGAAAGCAGCGTATGCCACCGGCGCCGGGTTGCGGGTGACGCCCGCCATCCGCGTGGAAGCGCAAACCCGGCGCACGGCGCGGATCACCGTCAGTCCCCTCAAACCCGGCTACGGGGTGACGCTCGGCAATGCCTTGCGTCGCACCCTGCTCTCCGACATCGCCGGCGCCGCCATCACCGCCGTCAAAGTGGATGGTGTGCCGCACGAATTCACCACCCTCCCCCACGTGCGCGAAGATATGACTTCCTTCATCCTGAACCTGAAAGCGGTGCGCCTGAAGTTCAAGGAAGATAAACCCGCGACCTTCCGCCTGAACCTGCGCGGGGAAGGGGAATTCAAAGCCGGGGATTTGCAATTGCCGCCACATGTTGAAGTCGTCAACCCCGATCTGGTACTGCTCACCGGTGATTCCGATGCCGCCCGGGTGGACGCTGAACTGACCGCCACCACCGGCAGCGGTTTCTCGCCGCCTGAAGAGCGCGCCGGCTTGTCCCGCGGCGAGATTGCCATCGACGCCGTATTCAGCCCGGTGCGCAAAGCCGGTTTCAAACTGCTGCGCCCCGCCGCCTCCGAGATTGCTCGTCACGGTCGCCCCTTTGAACGCCTGCAACTGGAGGTGGAAACCGACGGCACCATCACCCCGGCGGACGCCATTCGACAAGCCGCGCAAAAGCTGAGCGTCCATTTCTCGCTGCTGACCGGTGATTGGCAACCGGCGAAAACGTCCCGTGAGTTACCGTATCACCGCTCTCTGGATGAACTGGGACTCGATACCCGCACCCGCAATGCGCTCCGCAACGCCGGTTTGACCGATGTGCTGAGCATTATGAAAGAACTGCGCCGTGGCGACGAGCGCGTGAAATCCATCAAAGGACTTGGGGAAAAATCTCTGGCTTCATTGCTGAAAACGCTGGAAACATTAAACCTGTCGTCAGGTGATAAAGAGGTCCTACAATATTACCAAATAATTCAAAAGGCAAAAGACAAAAGGCAAAATGATGACCCAAACAACACATAACCGTTGCATACCGGTCCAATTTTACATTTTGCATTTTTAACTTTCCATTGCTATGAGCTGCGAAAGAAATGCCAACAAAATCTCATCCGCGAATTTCTCCGCCGGACTGGCGCGCCTGAGCGCCAAGTCCGCCTATGTCCGCGCCGTGCGCCGCAATATTGAGGTCGCCCGCCGCGCGCTGGACGCCATGCGTCGCTTTTTGGCGGGAACCCCGGCGCCGGAACCGACCGCCGTGCCCGAACTCAAGCCGGTGGAAACCGTGTCGCCGGTCACGCTGCCGGCCGGCAAAACGTGCGTCGGGTGCGGCACGTCTACCAACCAACCGGGGGCGTGGTATCGCCTCGGCGGACAATATCACTGCGCCGATTGCGCCCCCGCCGCCGCCAAAAAAGCCGGGGTCGCTCTCGCCGTGGCCGTCCCGCGCGAAACCACCGGTACACAAACCGGGGCAGCGCGTATCGTCGGGCAGCCGGACACCGGAGTTGCCGCCGCGCCCACCCCTTCCACCACTGACGGTAAACCCGTCACCCTGACCCGGAACATCACCGCCCAAAAAGACACCATTCCCAAAAGCGTGGAACTGGACGACGGAGGCAGCACGTCAGTCGGGGTGGACGGCTATCGGCTGCTGACCGCCACCGGACGCGAGACCGGACTGGCGCTCACCCCGCTGCTGACGGTGGAAAACGGTCGGGTGCGGGTCGAACAAGACACCTGGCGCGTCACCCATATCATCAGCGGGCGCGATGTGACGCCGATAGACTTCCCGACCCCCGAAGCCGCCTTTGGATTGGGGCAACTCCTGGGGCAGTTCGATTGGCACCGCCCTTTCAACGATTTCTCCCGCCGTGAACTGGCCACCATCCGCGCTACCCTCAACGCGTATCAAAACGCGGTCACACAGGTAACCCGCCCCAACCGCTCAAAACCCAAAGGAGGCATTCCGCTCGATGCGCCGCTGCACAATAAACTGGTCGTGGACAGCAGCGGCGAGGTGGTGCGCGTCTTCGATGACCTCGGCGAGACGCTGGTCGTCACCGACGTGCTGGGACAATCCTACAATGTCCCGCGCATCGAAGTTCGTCTGCCCGACGAAGAAGATTTCGCCAACACCGACCTGGCTTATCCGTTGAGCGCGGAGGAACTCGCCCGGGAAACGGCTTGCCGCAACTGCAACCGCCCGGT
>CAZMXX010000521.1:0-2693 GCA_964570315.1 uncultured Anaerolineaceae bacterium
GCCTTCGACCCTTCGGGTATATTTTGTTTCATCAGTCAAAAATAACCACTACCGACGAGCCTTTTCGGTGTTGAATGATAGGTGGTGATGACGCGGTTGAGTGTAGTACCATTTTACCAGACGTTGTTCGTATAGTTTGACAAGTGTTATGTTATGTGGTAAACTTATGTCAAACTATACGATGATATTCGCACTGCATGGGCGAATGGAATGGGAGGTTCAAATGGCAGATGCACAATCCGTGATGTTCCCTGACGCGCAATCGCTGGCGCCGACACGGGACGCCATCAACAGCAATTCAACCTTGCTCCAAGCCGCCAAAGCGTTCCGCGAGCATATGGAGCAAAAGGGATTTTCGCCGCACACCATCAAAGCATTTTACGGCGATTTGCGGCTGGTACGGCGGTTTTTCGGTGAGGATGTTCCCGTCAGCGCGCTGGGAACCGATGATTTGAATCGGTATCTGTACTGGCTTCAGTATGAACGGGGCATCCCGTGCAGTCCGAAATCGTACGCTCGCCGGGTGACAACCCTGAAAAGTTTCTTTGGCTGGCTGCACAGTATTCAAGCAACCCCTTTCGACCCCGCCGCCAAGATTATCCACCAGAAAATTACCACCCCGCTGCCCAAAATTTTACAGGATGATGAGGTGGATCGGTTGCTGGAAGTGACCGAAAAACACATCTCCGCCCGCAAGCCCGACCCCCGCCCGCATTTGCTGGCGAGTTTACTGCTCCAAACGGGCATCAAAAAAGCGGAGTGTATGCGGCTCACCGAAGATGATTTTGAAAACAGCGACCCCGGCAATCCCACGGTGCTGATTCGCTACCAAGACCCGCGCCTGATTCACAAAGAACGGCGTTTGCCCGTCTCGCCGGAGGTGCTGGACACATTGGTGCAATACGTGGCAATCTACAAACCGACCGAGCGCCTGTTTGAATGCACTCCCCGCAATCTGGAATACGTCCTCACCGATGCGGCAAACGAAGCGCAACTGCCGAACGGGGCATCGTTTGAAATGCTGCGCTGGACGTGCGCCTTCCGAGATTTTCGGGATGGGATGCCGCACCAAAAATTGCAGGAAAAACTGGGGCTTTCCAAAGTTACCTTCCGCGAAACGTTGAAAAAGCTGGAAAAAATTCTCAATGGCGATACGGAATAACCTCTGATATACCATTGAAAAAGGGAATCGCAGTGCGAGTAACCTTGCTCGCACTGCGATTTTTGCGTTCAGCAAAACTAATCTCTCCGTCGGGTGTTATTTTTAAAAGCGTGATGTAACATTTGCTCACGCTTTTCGTCTGTATTATAAATGAACAACCAACGGAGCAGACTGACCGAAAGCCAGATTTACACTCATTGCTGAAAGGGGAAATTATGACCAGAGTTTTTGTCACCGGATTAGGGGCAATCACGCCCATTGGGAACGATGTGGACACCTTTTGGGAAAATATGGTGAATGGCGTTTCCGGCGCGGGCGTCATCACTGCATTTGATGTTACGGAATACGGAAGTAAGGTGGCGTGCGAAGTGAAAGACTTCGACCCCACAAAATATATGACGCGCAAAATGTCGCGCCGAATGGTGCGCTCGACGCAATTTGCGGTGGCGGCATCCCGGCAGGCGCTGGCGGACGCCAATTTTGAAATTACCGCCGAAAACGCGCACACGGTGGGCGTCACCGTCAACACCGGCGGCGGCGGCTTGAGCATGCTCGAACCGGCATCGGTGGAATTGGCGCAAAAAGGTCCGCGCGTGGTGCGCCCTTTTTTAGTCCCCAGCGTGATGGCGAATGCGGCATCCTGTCTGGTGTCCATCGAAACGGGCGCGACGGGACCGATTCTCACCTCAACGCTGGCGTGTGCCAGCGGCAATTACGCCATCATTGAAGCGTACCACATGCTTCAGCGCGGCGAAGCGGAGGTGATGCTGGCGGGCGGGGCGGAAGCGGGCATCTCCCCGTTGATTACCGCTGCTTTTGCCCGTATGCAGGCGGTTTCCACCCGAAATGATGACCCGGAAGCCGCCAGCCGTCCCTTCGATGTTGAGCGCGATGGTTTTGTGCCCGGCGAAGGCGGGGTGGTGATGGTGCTGGAGACGGAAGAACACGCCAAAGCGCGCGGCGCGAAAATCTACGCTGAAGTGCTCGGCGGGCGATTGACCGGCGATGCGTACCATTTCACCGCGCCGCACCCCGAAGGCATCGGCGCGATTCGCGCCACCCGTGGGGCGGTTGAGAGCGCGGGGCTCACGCTGGATGACGTGGATGTGATTTACGCGCACGGAACCAGCACCCCGCTCAATGACGCCGCCGAAACGAAGGTTATCAAAGCCGTTTTCGGCGAGCGGGCATACAAAATTCCCGTGCCCGCCACCAAATCCATGGTGGGGCATATGCTCGGTGCGGCGGGCGCGATTTCCGCGCTGGCGGCGGTACTCGCCTTCCGCGATGGCGTCATTCCGCCCACCATCAACCTCACCAACCCCGACCCGGAATGCGATTTGGATTACGTGCCGCTCAAAGCGCGCCAACAGCAAACGAACGTCGCGCTGATCAATGCGTTTGGTTTCGGGGGGCAAAATGTGGTACTGGTGTTGAAACGGTACGATGGCGAGTAGCGATTGGGATTTCTACCCTCCCCCTGCCCCTCCCTGCTAGGAGGGGAGGGAGGGGGCGCACCCAATCTCACCCC
>CAZMXX010000522.1:0-2687 GCA_964570315.1 uncultured Anaerolineaceae bacterium
ACGTTCCCGTCAGCCGGAAGAAGTGGTTGCGGTGGGGAATGATGTATGGTATACCGATCCCGGTGCGGATAGAATTGGACGTATCGTTTACACCGGCACGAATAATTATGCTCTGACCGAAGTTTCGCTTCCGGTGGGAAGTGCGCCGTTCGGAATGGTGAGCGGTAACGGTTATCTGTGGTTCACCGCCAAAGGCGGCGATTGGATCGGGCGGCTGGAAATCAGCACGACGAATATCGTCTCTTTTTCATTGGCGGTTGGTAGTGCCCCATGGCGGATAGACGTGGGGACGGATGGCAGCGTCTGGTTCACCGAACGCGCCGCCAACAAGCTGGGGCATCTGGTGGTTACGGATACGAATGATTATTTGTTGACGGAGTATGATATACCCCAGGTGCTAACATCAACCAATGAATATCCGGAGGGGTTGGCGGTAAGTGGCTCAAAAGTGTGGATTGGAGAGACTGCGCCCGCTAATGAAACCACAATTATTCAATTCGACACCTTACAGTTGCCGCCGGATGATTTTGTGTTATATAGTTTAATACCCGGACAAGGTTATCCGGTGAATTTGGCATTAGATGCACAAGGTAATTTATGGACGACAGAGCTGTTGGGAAATAATCTTACGTTGATTCAGCAACAAACATTGGGTTCAACAATCCAGCGTGCAATTCCCACGAAAGACAGCCAACCGTATGATTTAGTTGCTGACAGCGCAAATGATATTTGGTTCACTGAGCGATTGGGTCGTAAACTGGGGCGTTACGATTCGCAATATGGTACATTCAACGAATTCGTTTTGCCGCAAACAACACCGTTATTATGGTTGCAAGGTATTACAGTTGATAACCAAAATAATGTATGGATGACGGGCTTCGTTCCAAAGAATGTGTATTTACCATTGATTATAAGATGAAGTGGTATGAGATCAGATGCTCACTTGCATAAAACGATAATTGCATTGCTGTTTGGTTCGGCAATATTTTTCTTGGGGATGGGTTACTTTACTCAAAAGTCCCCGATTGTTTTTGCTTTGGATGATGCAGGTATTACCGCCGGATCGGTGGATGTTCAAACAATGGGCATTACCCAAACGGTGTTTCTGCCGATAGTCATGAACAATTATAACGCATATCCACCACCATTTGGCGTGCAAATATACTATAATATAGACGATGCATCAGCGCTGGGGTTCCAAAGATTGGTGGATTCCGGAACAACATGGGTACGCAAACCCATCAGATGGTCAATCATTGAGCCTAATAATACCACCCCGGATAACTTTAATTGGACATTGTACGATAGTCAATACCTCAACGCATCTACATATCAACTAAGGATGATTGCGACTATTGAAGGCAATCCATCGTGGGCGGCTGCATCTCCTGAAGGACCTGTGTACACTGAATCTGTGGACGACTTCCTTGAATTCATTGTCGCGGTGGTTGAGCGGTATGATGGCGATGGCTACAAAGATGCGCCCGGTTCCCCTGTGGTCAACTATTGGGAATTTTATAATGAACCGGACCACAAAGACAGATGGGGATACCAAGGTGCATACTATGCCTATTTTTTGTCAAAGGTGTATCCTGCCGTCAAAGCGGCAAATCCACGTGCTATGGTGTTAATGGGGGGAATGGCGTATGATAATTTTACAGACTCAGTTCCTGACGGTACGTTTATTCGGGAATTTTTGGATGATTTTTTGAATAGCGGTGGAGGGAATTATATTGATATTGCCAATTATCATTACTATCCTGCTTTTCTGAATTGGGAATCATTTGGCAAAGGTATCATCGGGAAAAATAATTACATCAAGACTAAAATGGCTCAGTACGGCGTGGAAAAGCCTATGATGGTTACCGAAACCGGGATAGGTTCAGAGTATGTTGATTGGCAGAGTCGTTACGTGTTGCAAACCTTCACACGAGCTATTGCCGCCAATATAAAAGCAGTGAATTGGTTTGTTTTTAATGATTTGCCTCCGGTTTGGTTTTATGGACTGACGACTGTTGATTTTGTCCCGAAGCCGGCATATGTTGCGTTTCAGGTATCGGAGGCGCAACTTTCAAATGTAACATACGTTCGTGAACTGAATGAGAGTGAGTTGGAAGCCTCCGGTGCAGAAGGGTATGTTTTTACGCGCCAAGGGAAATTCATCTACGTACTTTGGACGGATGATACTCATACAGCTACAACAACAGTACCGGCAAGTATGGTCAGAAAGATAGATATGTATGGTTCTCAAACAGATATACTGGATGGAGCAGATGGAAGCAAAGATGGATTGGTGACGGTATCGTATGATTATCCGGCATATCTTATATTGAACCCGTAAGTTCAGGGGATTTTGAGAAGATAAAAATCACGATGTTTAAGATTATCAAAACACTATTTAGCACTTTATGTGTTTTTGGGTTAGCTTCGACGGTTGTTTTTGCTCAGGGTGGAACATACAACAATTGTCGATTTGGCGTGACCGTGCAATCTGACTTCACACCGTTTCAGGGTGAAGCGGTACAAAAACTGAACATAGGATGGTATGTTAATTGGCGAACATCCCCTTCACCGGCTGAACCTGTTGGCGTTGAGCATGTTAATATCATTCGGTTGCAACAAAACTTAACCGGTTACACATCTACGCCTGACATAGCGGAAATAGTTGCTACAGCTACAAGTAGACC
>CAZMXX010000523.1:0-2676 GCA_964570315.1 uncultured Anaerolineaceae bacterium
GGTGATGCTCCCCTCGAATCCCCTTTTGTGACCGGCTACCACATTGAAGCGCAATTGCCACTGAAGATAAAGCGCATCAATCAATATCTGAAAAAAGAAAATATCCGGCGGGTGAATATCAAACAACGCGGCACCGGACTTCGCCCCGAAAGCATATCCGCCCAATTAAAACCGGCAAAAACAGGTTGCGAGCGCACGCTCATTTTGACGCGCGTGAAAGATATTCATGCGGCATTTATATGCCGTCGAATCACATGAAAACGAGGACTGATATGTTCAAAATTCTGGTAACGGATGAGTTATCGCCGCAGGGAATGGATTTGCTTGCCGCCGCCGAAGATGTGACGGTGGATGTGAAAAAAGGGCTGTCGGAAGCGGAATTGGCGGAGGTCATTCCGCCGTATCATGGATTAATCATCCGCAGCAGTGTCACCGTGACCGCCAAAGTGATTGACCGCGCCGAAAACCTGCGCGCCATCGGCAGGGCAGGGGTGGGGGTGGATAATGTGGATTTGGAATCCGCCAGTCTGCACGGTATTGTGGTGATGAACACGCCCGGCGCAAACAGCATGGCAACCGCCGAACATACCATCGCCCTGTTGCTGGCGCTGTGCCGCAATATTCCGCAGGCGTACAAATCCATGCTCGAGCTGAAATGGACGCGCAAAAAGTTCACCGGCGTGCAGTTGTACCGCAAAACCATCGGCATCATCGGTTTGGGGCGCATCGGCAGCCGGGTGGCGTTGCGGTGTCGCGGGTTCGGGATGGAGGTGCTGGCATACGACCCGTACATCGGCGCGGATGTGGCGCGGGAATTGAAGGTGAAGCTGGTCAGTTTGGATGAACTTTTTGCTCAATCCGATTTCATCACCCTGCACACCGCGCTCACCCCGGAGACGAAACATCTCATCAATGCGGAAACCATCGCGCAGATGAAAGATGGCGTGCGCATTGTCAACTGCGCGCGCGGCGCGCTCATCAACGAAGAGGATTTGGCGGCGGCGTTGACCGCCGGGAAAGTTGCGGGGGCGGCGCTGGACGTGTATTCTGCCGAGCCGCTGCCGGAAGACAGCCCCTTGCGCGGTTTTGATAATTTGGTGTTCACGCCCCATATTGCCGCCAGCACCGTGGAGGCACAGCGCGATGTCGGCACGCAGGTGGTTTCGCAGGTGTTGCAGGTTTTGCGCGGCGAAGATATCCGCAACGCGGTCAACATGCCGCTCACCGACCCCAAAATCGTGCAGTCCATGCGTCCCTATCTGAAACTGGCGGAAACCATCGGTAGTTTGCAGGCGCAATTGGCAGGCGGCAGATTGCGCCGGATAGAGGTGGAATTTAAAGGGACGCTCAACCGGCAGGTGAAATTGCTGACCGTCGCGTTGTTGAAAGGGGTACTCTCGCCGACGCTTGATGAATTGGTGAATTATATCAACGCCCCCATTCTGGCGAACCGGCGCGGCATCAAAATTTCGCAGACCACCGGCATGGATGCCCGTAACTATCCCAATCTCATCACCTGCCGGGTTTATTGGGATGGCGGCTGCCGGCTCATTTCGGCGACGCTGTTCAGCCCGAATGAACCGCGCGTGGTGCAGGTTGACAATTACCGGATGGATGTGCGTCCGGAGGGGCAAATTCTGGTGGTCGAGTCGCAGGATGTGCCGGGCTTTTTGGGGCGCACCGGCACCATTTTGGGGAACGCGGGCATCAATATTGCCGCCATGCGCTTCGGGCGCACCGAGCCCGGCGGGCGCGCGCTCACTTTCATCAAAGTGGATTCCCCCGTGCCGGAAGAAATTATAAACGAACTGTTGGCGTTTGAGCCGGTATATGAAGTCGGACAGGTGGCATTGTAGCCCCGCGCAAAAACAGGTCATCTCCCCGTTGTGTGTTGTGAGTCGTCACCGCGCCGGAATGAACCGCAATGTCGCAAAGCAAGCTAAGTTTTTCTTTGTGACCTTAGCGGCTTCGCGGTGAATTCAACGTCTATCTCACAACAACACCCAAGAGGGAGACCACCCAAAAACAGACACGGGAACAAAAAAGGGACTCGCAACGAGTCCCTTTTTGATTTTCCTTTTGGATGCTATCGGGTGCGCTGCCAGTTGACGGTGACAATTTGAACCGCCGCGCCGGAGGTGCAGGCATCTTTCGAGTCGGTTTGCCACTCGAACCGCTGTACAGCGGGTTTGCCATTTTCCAGCGGAACCACAAACCAACGATGCGTGTCTTTGTTCGGCGCGGCAAAATCAAAAACGTACCGCCCGTTGCCGTCCGAGGGGCTGGTATTGAACACACTACCGGCTACGCCAACTTCCCCAACCTGAAAGACCACGCCGGGCATCGGCAACCCGCTGGCATCACGGACAACGCCCAGCACCCGAATCACATCACAGTTGTTTTCCGTGGTGATGTTTGATACCCGATACAGCGGTAACGGTGTGGGCGACGGCGACGGACGCGGGGTGCGGGTCGCGGTGGCTGTGGGTGTGGTGGATGGGAACGGGGTCGGCGTGAGGGTGGGCGTCGCGGTGGGCGTCGGTGTCGGGGACCTGTTGCGACGCCGGGACGGGGCCGCGGGGCCGTGGGGGACGGCGGGCAGGCAGCGGCGCCGGTGCCGGTGGTAGGTGTCTCGGGAGATCCCATACCGACGGCACACGTCAGCCACGTCATCCC
>CAZMXX010000524.1:0-2662 GCA_964570315.1 uncultured Anaerolineaceae bacterium
CATCGGAACCATTGCCGCCATCATTTTGATTGTGTTGGGCGTCAGCGCGGGGCTGCTCGGCTACGCCTATCTGGCGCAACAATTGCCATCCCCCGAAGAGCTGAAAACGCGGCAGTATCAATTCCGCACCACCTCCATCTATGACCGCAACGGCAATCTGCTGTGGGAAATCAACGACCCGAACTTCGGGCGGCGCACCGATGTGCCGCTGTATGACATTTCCGCCGACCTGCGCAACGCGACCATCGCCACGGAAGACCGCAATTTCTACCTGAATGTCGGCGTTGACCCCGTCGCGGTGGCGCGGGCAATTTATTACAATGTCACCGAAGGGAGTATCGTTTCCGGCGCCAGCACCATCACCCAGCAATTGGCGAAAAATGTGCTGCTGCCGCCCGAACAGCGCACCGAGCAGACGCTCAAACGGAAGGTGAAGGAAGCGGTGCTGGCGGTGGAACTCAACCGGCAGTACACCAAAAATGAAATTCTGGAAACGTACCTGAACCAGATTTATTACGGCAATCGCGCTTACGGCATTGAGGCGGCGAGCCAAACCTATTTCGGCAAATCCGCCGGTGAGCTTTCGCTGGCGGAAGCCGCCCTGCTGGCGGGCTTGCCGCAAAGCCCCGCCGTGTACGACCCGTACAGCAATCCCGAAGGGGCCGCCCGCCGCCAACGGGTGGTGCTCAATCTGATGGTGGAAGCGGGCTACATTTCACAGGCGGAAGCGGACGCCGCCGCCGAAGAACCGTTGACCTTCCGCGACCAAAATCTTTCGATGGCGGCGCCCCACTTCGTGAATTATGTGCGCTCCGAGCTGGAAAAATTTTATCCCCCCGATTTAATTTACCAAGCCGGGCTGCGGGTGGAAACCACCCTTGACCAACGACTGCAATCCATCGCCGAGGAAGAAGTTGCCAATCAGATTGACGCGCTGGCGGGCAAAAACGTCACCAACGGCGCACTGGTTGCCATCGACCCGCAAACGGGGCAAATTTTGGCGATGGTCGGCAGTAAAGATTTTCGGGATGACACCATCGCCGGGCAGATTAACATGGCAATCACCCCGCGCCAACCCGGCTCATCCATCAAACCGATTGTCTATCTGGCGGCATTTGAACAGGGTTGGACACCCGCCACCCTGATTATGGACGTGCCGACGGAATATCCCGATGGCGCGGGCGGGGTCTACAAACCAACCAACTACGATTTGAAATTCCACGGACCGGTATCCGTCCGCACCGCGCTGGCGAATTCATACAACATTCCGGCGGTGAAGGCGCTCAATTTCGCCGGTATTCCATCCATGAAACAAATGGCGCAACGGCTGGGCATCACCACCCTCATCCGCGACGATTACGGGCTGGCGCTCGCCCTCGGCGCGGGGGAAGTGCCGCTGCTGGAAATGACGGGCGCGTATCAGGCTATCGCCAATCAGGGCGTGGCAATCAAACCTTACGCCATCGCCCGCGTGCTGGACGCGCAGGGGCGCGACATCACCCCGCCGCGCAGTGAGCCGCGCCGCGCCATCCGCGCCGAGGACGCCTACCTCATCACCAATATTCTGGCGGACAATCAAGCTCGCACGCCCACCTTTGGACCCAACAGCGCGCTGGTACTCTCGCGCCCCGCCGCCGCCAAAACCGGCACCACCAACGATTTCCGCGACAATTGGGTGCTGGGTTTCACCCCCGACATCGTCACCGGCGTGTGGGTCGGCAACGCCGATTACACCCCGATGGTCGGCACCACGGGTTTGAGCGGCGCGGGTCCCATCTGGCACAACTTCATGGAACGGGCGCACGAAGGGTTGCCCGTGCGCGATTTCCCCCGCCCGGAAAACGTGGTGGAAATCGAAGTCTGCGCCGATTCGGGAACCATCCCCAGCGAAGCCTGCCCGCAACGCCGCACGGAAATCTTCGCCGCCGACCGCCCGCCGCTCGGACCGGAATACGACATCCACCAACTGATTGACATCGACCTGAACACCGGCTTGCGCGCCAATGAATTCTGCCGCGCCAATGTGGAAACGCGCTACTATCGGGTCTATCCGCCCGACGGGCTTGAATGGGCGCTGGCAAATGGCTTCGAGCAGCCGCCGGAAGCGTATTGCCCCTCCACCGCCATCACCGCGCAAATCACCGCCCCCGCCGATGGCGCCACCGTGCAGGGCGTGGTCGCCGTGGAAGGGCATGCCGTCGCCGCCAACTTTGCCTATTATATTTTGGATTATGGTGTCGGTACGGGACCGGAAGCCTTCGGCGATGTGACCGGCGCTGTGAACCAGTTGGTCGAAGGGGGCGTGCTGGGGACTTTCGACACCACCCAATATCCCAATGGCGCATACACCCTGCGCTTGCGCGTGTTCGACCAAAGCGGCGGCGCGTTGGAATCCCGCGTCCGCATTCTGGTGGACAACCCGCCCACCCCCACGCCCTCCCTCTTATACACATCTCCGACCCCACGCGCCAGGCACAAATCTCGTATGCCGTCTTCCGCTTGGAAAAAAAAAACAAAAAAAAACAACCAACACCCAACAACACAATCTAAAAAAATACCATAAAAAAATCAATAAAACTACACATTAAATCAGTAATAAAATATCACTAACACCCGCACAACATAAATAAACATAACAACTAAGAAACATATAGTTGCATAG
>CAZMXX010000525.1:0-2661 GCA_964570315.1 uncultured Anaerolineaceae bacterium
ACTTGGGGACGACCATCAGCTACCGCAACCATCACCGGCATTCGCAAACGCTCATCATCAACAGCGGGCTGCCCGGCTTCACCCCGCGTGAAATCGCGTTGATTGCCCTGCTCGCCCGCTTCCACCGCAAAAACAAACCGTCGCTGCTGGAATTCGAGGGGTTGATGAAAAAGGGCGATTTGGAACGACTGACGCGGCTGGCGGCGATTCTGCGGCTGGCGGAATTTCTGGAGCGCGGGCGCAACGCCACCGTGGACGACATCACCATTCGCTGGAATGATGACACCCTCTACCTGACCCTCATTGCGGACGAATACCCGGCGGTGGAAATCTGGGGCGTGGAAAATAACGCCATCAACCTCATCAAAAACGCATTTGGCAGAAATGTGGTCATCGACAGCACCGCCGCCCCCACAGATATTATCATTTCATAACCCATTCAATGGAGACAACATTATGACACCGACACTTCTTTTCATCATTTTTTTATCGCTGGCGCTTCTGTTCGGCTTTTTGAACGGCTTTCATGACAGCGCAAACATCGTCGCCACCATGATTTCATCGCGCGCCATTTCGCCCACCACCGCCCTGATTATCGTCGGGATTGCGGAATTTCTGGGACCTTTCTTGCTCGGCAGCGCAGTTGCCAAAACCATCGGCGCGGATATTGCCGTGGCGCAAGCCATCACCATTTCCGTGGTCATGGCGGCGCTCATCAGCGCCAGCGTGTGGAATTTGCTCACCTGGTATTTCGGCATTCCGTCCAGCTCGTCGCACGCACTCTTCGGCGGTATCATCGGTGCGGTCATTATCGGGTACGGGGTGGACAGCCTGCAACAAGGGGGGATTTTCAAAATCAGCATCGCCCTCTTTTCGTCGCCCATCATCGGCTTTGTGCTGGGAACCATTGTGATGAAATTGACGTTGTGGCTCGCTCAGGGCGCAACGCCCAAAGCCAACATCTTTTTCAAAAAGATACAGATTCCCACCGCCGTCGCGCTGGCGTTGAGCCACGGCGGCAACGACGCCCAAAAAACAATGGGGATGATTGTGATGGGGCTGGTCGCACTGGGGTATCAATCGACATTTTATATGCCCGTCTGGGTGATTGCGGCGAGCGCGGCGGCGATGGCAATCGGCACGGCGACCGGCGGCTGGCGCATCATTCACACGCTGGGCGGAAAATTCTACCGCATTCGACCCATTCACAGCTTCAGCTCGCAGTTCACCTCCGGGATTGTCATCTTCTCCGCCTCCATCTTCGGCGGACCGGTGAGCACCACCCAAATCGTCAGTTCCGCCATTGTGGGGGTCGGCGCGGCAGAGCGGAAATCGCAAGTGCGCTGGGGGGTGATGTCGGAAATTCTGGTGGCGTGGGTGCTCACCATTCCCGCCGCCGCGGTGATGGGCGCGCTGGTGTATCTGCCCATCCAACGCCTTTTGAATATTTGACGGTTGTTTTCGCCAATTTTTTCGGACTGGAGTACAATACCCCCGATTTAAGATGGTCTTGGAGGCATTATGAAGCAACAGAAATACAACACGCTGATAGCGTTTCTGCTCGGCACGGCATTGGGAACCATCATCGGCACGCTGTTGGCGGCATTGTTCACCCCGTACTCCGGCGAAGAAACCCGCGAGCGCATCAAAACCCAGAGTGTGCAATTGAAAGACCGGGTGCTGGCGGAAAGCGACGAGTTTTCGGCGCGGATTCGCGGCGCAACGGACACGTGGGTGGCGCAGTTGCAGGACATCGCCGACGATTTGGTGGCGCAGGGGAAAATGACCACCGATGAAGCGCGGAATCAGATTGACGCCCTGCTGGAAAAAGTGCGCCGGTAGTTCGCGCCCCCCGTTTAAACATCAAAATCCCGATGGCTGACCATCGGGATTTTTTTGTGCATCATTCCGTTTTCGATTCGTCTTCCGCTTCGCCGTTCTCCGGCGCGTCTGCCGCCGATTCTTCCGGCTCGGGCGCGGAATCCTCCGCCGCACTTTCGACCGGCTCGCCGCTCATCGAGAGCGTCCCTTCCAGCCGCGCCGCTTCATCTTTGTAAAAATTGGCGACGCGCACATTTCCGGTCACGCAACCATCGCCGATGATTTCCAGCCGCCCATACGCCACGATTTCGCCGGTCACTTCTCCCGCCACCGACACATTTTCCGCGATAATTTTCGCCGACACCCGTCCGTCGGCGCTGACCAGCACGTTGCCCACCGTTTCGATGGTGCCACCCTCACACATCCCGTCAATGCGAATGTTGCCATCGCATTTCAAATGTCCGTTGAAACTGGTATTGCTGCCGATGACGGTTTCGATTTTTTCAATCGGAACCCGTTTTGTTTTCAGAAAACCCAGCATTGTTGCTCCTTCGTTCCAAAATCGCGGGGAATATTCACCGCGTAAAAATTTAGGCAGTCCCCCATTGAGTGTTGTGCGTGCTCGCCGCGCGGAATGAGCCGCAAAGACGCAAAAAACGCCAAGTTTTTCTTTGCTTCCCATCTTCGGTAGTCTCCCCGTTGAGTGTTGTGAGTTGCCATTGTGCCGGAATGCACCGCAAAGGCGCAAAGAAAGCCAAGTTTTTTTGTTTTCCTGCCTTTTTGCCTTGTGACCTTGGCGGCTTCGCGGTAAATTCAACGTCTGTTTTGCAACAACACCCA
>CAZMXX010000526.1:0-2653 GCA_964570315.1 uncultured Anaerolineaceae bacterium
ATATCATATTGTGTGCCGGATCCCGAACGGACATTCAAATCGGTGCGCACCGTCCCCATCGGCGTGCCGATTGCCGCCGGGGTTTCGGTGGGGGTGGCGGTTGCGGTGGCTTTCGGCGTCAACACCGAACCGACCACGTTCAAATTGATGGTTGTCGGCGCGGATTGCCGACCGGCGGCATTGAATGCCCGCACGGAAAGGGAGTATGAGCCTTCCACGGCGGGCGTCCAATTCAAAACCGCCGTAAAAGGCGACTGCCCCTCGTCCACCGGGCTGACCGCCTGCGTGACTCTTTGCCCGCCGACCCACAATTCCATGCGCACCACGCCGACGGCATCGGTGGCGGTTGCCTGCACCACCACCCGTTGCCCCACATCAAATTCCGTGCCATTCACCGGAGAGGTGATGATGACCGACGGCACGCCGGTTTCCGCGGTGGGTTGGTTGTTGCGGAACAACAATATCGCCGCGCCGATGATGGCGACAATCAGCACCAGCAACAACGCCACCCCCGACCACAGGAGCCAGTTTCCGTTTCCCCGTGCACGGGAAACGCCATACGAAGCGGAACTCTGATAGGTTTGCCACGGAATATTGTCGCGGTTGGCGGATTGCGCCGCCACACCCACAGTTTTGGGTGCGGAAAAGCCGGTCACGCCAAACACCGAACTGCCGATGCTGATGGTCTCGGTGGGTTGCAGCACATGCGGGCTGTAAATACGTTTGCCGTTCACCATTGTGCCGTTGGTGCTGCCCAAATCCTCCAGAATGAGTTGCTCGCCTTCGCGGCGCAACACGGCATGATAGCGCGAAACGCGCGGGTCATCCAAGCTGAGGTCGTTATCGGGCGCGCGCCCAAAGGTGAGCGCGTCGCCGACAAAGGGGAAACCTTTGCCGGCAAGCGGTCCGGCATGCACTTCGATGCGCAATTCATTTTCGGGCGATGCCGGTTGTGCATTTGGCGAGATATTATCCATTAAAATTCCTCTGATGATAGCATTCTGTTATCGGTATGGAACACGTTACGGGCGTTCAATTAGCGGGTTGACCCAAATCGCCCAATCCTGATTCGCGCTGCCATTGGCGTTCACCGATAGCACAAACCAACCGGAATTATAACCGTTTAACGAACTTAAATCAACCTCTAAGGTTTTCAGTGTGCCGGTGTATTCTTTGGTCACTTGCCCCAGACAATCACCGGCAATCATGGTGTAATAGCAAAAGCGGAAAATAACACCGCTGGAGAACGTTGCGCCCTTTAAATAGCCCACTTCGGTGATGAATTTATCGCCGGAGGTTATTTCAAAATCAACGGGGTATGCGCCCGTAATTTCACCGTCGGCAATCCACTGCGGATGCGTTTCCAGCACCTGCGCCGCCACCGAGCCATCTTCCAGCGTCGCATTTTCCAACAGCCGCGCAAAACCGCGCGCATCGTTGGCGCTCCCCTGCCACGGCAGAACTTCACCGCTGCCGTTTTTCCATTCCGCCGCATCTGCTTTGGCGATGAAATCATACAGCACGGTGGACGTCGGTTGGGATACAATGATGGTGATGGTCGCTTCCACCGTTCCCCGCGCATTTGATGCCACCAGCCGGTAGACGGTGGTCGCATCGGGTTTGACCTGCATATCGCCGGGGGCAATCACGCCGCCATCGCCGCCGGGATAGAGGAAGAGTTGGTCGGCGCCGTCCACATCCCATTGCAGCAACACCGTTTCGCCGGGCGCGATGTTCAATTTATCCGCCCGGAAATAATGGATGATGGGGAAATCCGGCAACACAACCGCGGTCGGGGTGGCGGTTGGCGTTCCGGTGGCTGTGGGCAACGGGGTGGGCGTGGGGGGCGCTTGCACCACCGGGACATTTTCGGTATTTTTGGCGGTGCTGTACGTCTCCTTTGCCGAAACCCAACCCTGATTGTTCGGCACGCCCTGAAATTCGATGAGCCACCATGTGCGCGCTTCGTTCACCCCTAAAATCCACGCTTCCATGCCAAACGGCAGAATACCGATGACCTCAAATTGGGTGGATGCGCCCGCGCGAACATTCAAATCGGTTTTGGTGGTGAGCGTGGGGATGGCGGGTGTATCGGTGGGGGCAGGCGTGGCGGTGGGCGGCACAGCCGTCGGCGGAACGGGGGTGTCCGTCGCGTCGGGGAGCGTTTCGGAGACGGGCGTTTCGGAGACGGGGGTGAAGGTACTGCGCACCACCGTCAGTTGCGTCGCCGGTTCGCCCACGGAAACAACCACCATCGCGGCGTCACTCTCCACGCCATCCACGTCCACTGCCCGCACTTCCAGTCGACATTCCCCTATTTTCGTCGGCGTCCAACTTTGGGTAATGGATGCCGTCGTCTGTTTGCCCGCAATGGATTTCACATCCACCAGCGCACCATTCACCCACAATTCAATACGGTTCAGCTCGTTTGTGCTCACGGTTGAAGATTCAATGATGACCGGCTGGTTCAGCGGCAATACCGTATTTTCCACCGGCTGAACCAGAGTAATCACCGGCTTTGCCGAGCGCAGAAACCCGCATCCCACCCCAATCAACGCTATCATGATGCTCAATGCCAGCAGTTTCACTACCTTCGCCTTCTTCATAAATCACCCCGCGGGAAACCCGCAGGCTTTAGCCGTGGTGAGGGATA
>CAZMXX010000527.1:0-2642 GCA_964570315.1 uncultured Anaerolineaceae bacterium
TCAGCATCGCTGGATGGAAACACCCTGGCTGCGGGCCGCGTTTCAGGTGGTTCTGCCTGCCGCCGGTGGAATGCTGTCGTGGGACCAGACCCAGCTAGGCGGCAAAGTCACGCCTCCGCCGAAAGCTCTCCATCGGAGGCGCAAAAGTCTCCACTGCCACGACAGTGATCGGACCGATGCCCGGCATCGTCAGCAGACGCCGCGTCGTCTCGTCGTCTCCTGCGGCGGCGCGCAAGCGGTTGCCCAGCTCCCGCACTCTGCTTTCCAGTTCCGTGATCTGTTCAAGATTAGAGAGCGCCCAGCTCGCGCACCATGGCGGGAAGGGGCGATGTCTCATCCTCTATCGCATTGGCAAGCCGCTTCACATGCGCCGGTCCCGAGGCGCCACCACGCCATGTTCAGCCAGATGACCACGCAGCGCGTTGATCAGCTGAGTGCGTTGGCGCACCAGCAGTTCTCGCGTCCGGAACAGCATTGCCCGGTCCTGCTGCGCTTGCGTCTTCACCGCAACGAAACGCATCGTCGGGCGCGAGGCCGCCTCGGCAATGGCTTCCGCATCGGAATCGTCGTTCTTTTACCTCTTCACGAAAGGCTTTACTAGATCGGTGGGATCAGCCGGACCATGTGGCCGAGTTTCTCGATCTCGCGCCTCCAGAAGTGCGATGTCGCACAGGCCTCCATCGCCACCACACAATGCGGCTGCGCCGCCAGAAATCGCAAAAGCCCATTGCGCGACACTTTCTTGCGGAATGCCACGGCGCCTTCCGGCGTCGCCCCATGCAGGTAAAAAACACGCTTTGCAATATCGATCCCAATGATTGTAGTTTCGGTCATGGATGCTCTCTCCCTTTACCGTGATGTCCGTAGTTCATCACTTTGGCACATTGCGATGCCGCCGGGCGAGGGCATCCAAACCATCAGTTTTGAATGGTAATTGACATGCAGTAGGCAATAAACTCATCCTTGAGGCTTGTGAACCCATCGGATTTATTGATCAGCAGGCAATCGCGTCCGGGCTCGATTGGGCCATCCTGATAGAACTTGCCGCTGCCGATCAGCCACAGGAACTTGTCGAACTCATAAGGCGAAACATTGGCCTGTCTGGCCAAATCGATCATGCGCTTGTACACCATGTAGTCGCTGCTTGAAGGGTAGCAAAACTGCAGGGAAATCAGGATGTCCCTAATGTGGACATCGGGTTTTCCGTATTCGACATAGCCCAGTTCCTTCAGGAGATCGCAGGAAAGCGCAAAACCATACCCGTGAATCTCCTGCGACAGAACCAGTGGGAGCGCGGCGCGAGTATTTTCCCGCGAATAAAACTCTTCGACCCAGTCGCGAAACGCCTCGTCATCCTCGAAATTGCCGAGAAACCGGCAGATGGAAATGATCCCCTTTGCAAACTGCGGCCAGTGGCTGCGAGGCTTGCGGGGTGTACAGTCCTTACCGGTGGATTCTGAAATGTGATCGAGCAGCCTTTCGGCCTTTTCTTCTTCCTTCGTATCCTTGAGTCTTTCCAGAATCGGCACAGGCTTGAAACCGTCCAGCGCCTTGGTCAAATCGTCGATCTTGCCGATCACATTTGCCCTGCTTTGGGCGTTCGTCCAGGATACCAGCATGCGCTTCATCACACCGGGCATCCCGGGAAATTTGCGGTCGTAACTTTCGGGTGTGCGGTATTTTTCCAGAATGTTCCTCGGGTCGGCGAGGTTCAGGTCTTCCAACTTGCCCAGCAGAAAGGTTTCGGCAGCCTTGAATAGTGCAGCTCCATCCCTCATCATTATCTTTGTCCCTCTTGTTGGTCGTTGGATTCCCCGGCTTTTGCCGAATCTATTGCTGCCCGCGTTCCGGAGATTGACCCGTGCAGGTCTGCCGATCGGGTTCCAATCGCTTCGCCGAAGGCGAATATGGGCGCATGGCTCTGCTTTCAACATAAACTTGTATCGGCATCATGGAGGGATTACTGTCTAACAGTTAGAAGCGGCCCCAAAAATCCACCCGCGTGTCACAACATTCACCCTGCATGCGATAGTCGAATGTGACCTGAAAAAAATCCCGTTTGAAACGCTGCCGTCACGCTGTCTTCCACCTGTCGGAATGAAGGCCTTGCCGCACAGATCGAGGGCTTGGAGGGAGGTTCGCGATGCTTGTGGTGCCTCCGCTATCTTTCTAATCAGGCTTGGAAACAAAAGGGCGCAAATTTCCCGATATCAACAGGAAATTCATGATCGATGGCATCCGGGACCGGATCGTGCAACGGCTCATTGGGCTTCCACATACTGACTACCGTCAAATTTCAGCACGATATCTCGATTGCAAACGAGGTCCCTCAGCCCGTTTGTTTCTGTTTCAAGAATGCCCCATCGTTGGCACCCGAGACCTAGCTGGATTTTACCAAACCGCGCGGTTGCCACTTCACATGCCCCCAAAGCTCCCCATCGCTCCCAATATTGGCATGTCATCTTATCGGGTTTTCCGTCTCCATCAATATCCGCGTTGATTGTCCCCTGTTTCTTTCCGCGAATGATTACTGCTTCCGAAGTCATGGAAACCTTGGCGTGGATCATAGCCGAATTCTGCAATTTGCCCACTAGCTGTAAGCGGCCATTGACCAGTCGAAAATCATATCTCCACTCTTCCAT
>CAZMXX010000528.1:0-2639 GCA_964570315.1 uncultured Anaerolineaceae bacterium
CTGCTGACATACACCTGTTGCCTCAACGTGCTGATATAGCCGACCTCGTAATGCCCTCGAAGTTATTGGGGATGTTTTCAAGCGGTAGGCCTGTAGTGGCAACTGCTCATGCCGATACTCAGATAGCTGAAGTGGTGAGTGAGTTCGGTATAGTGGTAGAACCTGGAAGTGTAGCAGCTTTTGTGGATGCGGTGTGTGTTCTTGCGGATGAGCCACAAAGAAGGGAGAGACTGGGCAAAGCCGCACGTAACTTCGCAATCGCAAACTGGGGGATAGACAAGATCCTTGGCAACATTGTTAGAGATATGGAGGACTGTGTTGGTAAATGTAGACCGGGTGCGGCTCATGCAACGGACAAGTTTCAAAAAGATTTGACTAAAGATGATGTTTGATAAGTCCGTCGGCTAATTTATCTGAGTATATTATGTGCTTATCAAGGAGGTGCGTATGGATAATCTGAAAGGTCAAAGAATCGTTGTTACCGGTGGAGCCGGTTTCCTCGGGTCATTTGTTGTGGACAAACTTAAGGAACGTGAGGCAGAAGTTTTTGTACCCAGAAGTAGAGATTACGATTTAGTCACCAATGATGCTTGTAGAAGGCTGTACAAAGATTTCAAGCCCGACATCGTTATTCATTTGGCAGCCAAAGTGGGGGGTATAGGTGCCAATAGAGAAAACCAGGGTAGATTCTTTTACGACAACCTTATGATGGGTGCGCAACTTATCGAGGAAGGCCGACGATATGGCCTGAAAAAATTTGTTGCCCTTGGCACTATATGCGCCTACCCTAAGTTTACCCCGGTACCGTTCAAGGAGGAAAATCTCTGGAACGGCTATCCAGAGGAAACCAACGCTCCATACGGGCTTGCCAAGAAAATGCTTCTGGTCCAGTCGCAGGCGTACAGGGCTCAGTATGGATTTAACAGCATATATCTTTTGCCCGTTAACCTTTATGGTCCCCGAGACAATTTTGATCCGTCTTCATCTCATGTCATCCCGGCACTTATAAAGAAATGTTTTGACGCTATAGATGCGGGCAACAAATCTATAACTGTTTGGGGTACAGGCAAGGCAACCAGAGAGTTCCTCTATGTAGAAGACGCTGCAGAGGGAATTGTTTTGGCTACAGAGCGATATGAGCAGGCCGATCCAGTCAATCTTGGCGCTGGTTTTGAAATATCCATAAAGGATCTCGTTACCCTCATAGTTGAGCTAACCGGGTTTGAAGGAGAGATTTTATGGGACTCTGCGAAACCAGACGGGCAGCCAAGAAGGTGTCTCGACACTACGGCAGCAGAAAGATTGTTTGATTTTCGTGCCAAGACATGCTTTGAAGATGGGCTCAAAGAAACAATAGAGTGGTATAAGGTTAACAGAAAACAAGGTATTGATACTGAACGACTAAGAGTGAGTAGTGGGAACGTCCACTGACTAAATAAAACAGTTGCACTAAAAATAATCTGTTCGCTAAATATCTGCGATAGTTCCATCAAATCTAAGCTACTGAGGCAACTTTCTGTTAGCCATTGCAAAGAAGTGTCGTTTTCAGGGTTGTTAAATCCATTTGTTGTCCTTGAGTTAGCGATAGGCTAAATGAAGTATATCCTTATATGTATTATGGCCTCTTTATTGCTGAACCCTGTGAAGGGCTTTACCGCGAGCAACATCCGCGACAAATTTTTCTTCGACATGACGTCCCTCAAGAGCGATTACGCCAACTTCTACCTGGACACCACCAACCTGCTCATGCTCACCGGTGGTATAGGCACAGCAGCGGTCTTGGCAAACACATCGGCCGACAGGGAGATACAGGAATATTATCGTGACCATGTAAGATCAAACGCCACTAACGATGCCTCCAAGATAATAAAACTTCCAGGTGAGGTTCTGATTACCATACCTCTCCTTCTATCAACCCACCTCCTTGACAACGGCCCAGTGGGAACATGGGCGGGCCGCTCCCTGAGGGCTTTTTTCCTTGGCGGCCCGGTGGCCTTTGTCTTGCAGAGGCTCACTGGGGCAGGCAGACCCGAGGAAGGCGATTCACACTGGCATCCTTTCAGCGACAGTAACGGCGTAAGCGGACACTCCTTCACGGGAGCCGTTGCATTCATATCTGCTGCAAAGATGCAGAAAAATATTTATCTGAAAAGTTTTTTTTACGCGGTCTCACCTCTTACGGCGCTTTCCAGAATAAATGATGACAAGCATTTTTTCTCACAGGCTGCCTTGGGCTGGTACATGGCATATTTAAGCGCTACCGCGGTAGAGAAGACAACGTCTTCATCGTCTTATGCCATAAGAGCATTGCCTCTAAAGGATGATGGCTTCATGCTAATGATAGTCAAGCAGTTTTGAAGTGATATCGCTAACACCAGTATCAAGATCAATGGCTTAGGCCTCAACTAACCCAGTGTTGCATTCCATACCGAAGTAGGCACACTCGGGAGCAAAATTGACCTTCGTTTTTTGTTTGGAACTTGAAAATTAAGGGGTACTCATATGATCAAACGGAATGCAACTAACATTACTTGGCACGAAGCCCACGTTAAAAGAGAAAAAAAAGAAAAACTCCTTGGTCAAAAGGGGGTGCTGTAAAATCTTTTCTGTAAATTAGAAAAAGGGTATAATCCTCAAGG
>CAZMXX010000529.1:0-2604 GCA_964570315.1 uncultured Anaerolineaceae bacterium
GTCTTGGGTGGCACAAAATACAATCGACTTTTCGTTTTGATTGATTTCATCCATAAAAATCTGAACTCGTTTTGCTTCCCTTTCTTTAATTTCAATAATCCTGTTAAAATCAGGTTCGGTATAAAGTTTTCCTTCTTCAACTTCCCCTTCAATTACATCATCATCGCTCGTATAAATGTAATCATCAAGGGTAGTTTTAATTCTCTTAACTTTGAAAGGGGTTAAAAATCCATCGTTTATTCCCTCTTTTAGCGAATAGATGTAAACCGGTTCGCCAAAATAAGCGTAAGTATCTACATTGTCTTTTCGTTTTGGTGTGGCTGTTAAACCCAACTGAACCGCAGGTGAAAAATAATCAAGTATAGCACGCCAATTGCTTTCGTCATTTGCACCGCCTCTATGACATTCGTCAATTATGATAAAATCGAAATAGTCTTTAGGATATTCGCCAAAGTAAGGCTCCGGATTTCCGTCTTTGTCCGTTCCCGACATAAATGTTTGAAAAATGGTAAAAAAGATACTGCCATTTGTCGGCACCTTTCCTTTTTTCTTAATCTCTTTTGGTTTAATGCGAACCATTGCATCATCAGGGAATGCTGAAAATGAGTTAAATGCTTGGTCGGCTAAAATATTTCGGTCGGCAAGAAATAAAATGCGTGGTCGTCTTTTTCCGTCACGATTTAGATTCCAACGCGTATGAAACAGTTTCCACGCAATTTGAAAAGCAATTGCTGTTTTTCCTGTTCCTGTGGCAAGGGTTAATAAAATACGGTCTTTGTTTTGTGCAACGGCTTCCAATACATTTTTTACGGCAATTTCTTGATAGTAGCGAAGTTGCCAGGTTCCCGATTTATCTTCAAACGGAACAGAAGCGAATTTATCTCTCCACTCGTTTTGGTCGCTGTAAACTGCATTCCAGAGTTCATCAGGCGTAAGAAAATTATCAACGAGTTTTTCCTCGCCTGTTTTCATACAGATTTGGTAAATCTCTTTTCCGTTGGTAGAATAAGTATAATCTAATTTAAGTTTCTCCGCATAGAGTTTTGCCTGTGCCACACCTTCGCCAACTTCCAACTCATCACTTTTGGCTTCAACAACAGCGAGTTTAATTCCTTTGTAAACCAGAATATAATCGGCAATGAGCGGTTTTTTTCTACCTCCGCCCACTTGTATTCTTCCGTCTGTAATTTTACAAACATTGCGTTCACGAAGGATTTTTGAACCTTCAACTACGCCCCAACCATTGGCTTTTAGTTTAGGGTCTATTAATTCTGCTCTTGTTTCTGCTTCGTTCATAAATTAAACCAATTCAAACTGTTTTTTTATTGTTTCAGGATATTCCTGCCAAACTTTTCCGTCAAGTTCTTTTCCGTTTAGTTTTTTATTTCGTTTTACTTTATCAGCTCCCCAAGTTCCCCATTGTTTAAAGAAAAAGGCAATATCATTTTCATCACATTGATTTTTAATATTTACAACCCATTTCTTTTCCATTGGTCTTGCTTTGTTACCACTTTCGCCACCAACAATAACCCAATCAATATTAGCTAAATCTATTTTTCCTAAATCTTCTAACAAAGGTTCTACCGATAAGAACAAAACACTTGCTTTTAGTTGTCGTAAATAATCAATACGAGGCAAACCTTCCTTTTTGTTTTCAACCGTAACACCCAACCAAATGTTATCAGGAATTTTTTTATCCTTAAAATATTCAAACATTTTATCGGCACGTTTAGTTAAAATTTGATAGGTATGTTGCGGTGTCTGTATAATTACATCAAAAATTTTATCTAAATAATCTTTTGGCATATCCTGATGAAAAAGGTCGCTCATTGAGTTAACAAAATATACCGTTGGTTTTTTTCTTTTTAATGGTTCGTATAATCTGTCGGGAACTATGCTAAATTGAAATCCATTTTCGTAACCTTTTACACCAATGGCTTGCAAACGGATAGCCATAGTTTCAGCATAACAGTTTTTGCAACCGGCACTAACTTTTGAACAACCTGCCGTAGGGTTCCAGGTTTGTTCTGTCCACTCTATTTTGTGTTTACTTGCCATAATTATTTCCTTTTGATTTGATATAATCCTTTTATACGATGAATGTTTGTTGATTGTTTGTTAAACTTTCCGACAATCTCTATTGATTTATTTTTTATCAATTTTTGAACAACTTCTGTAAATAATTTCGGTTCGCAACCCTTTGTTAATGCATATTTTAAACCAGTTTTATTGTCTGATATTTTCCCTGATAAAATCAATTCGGATATTTCTTTTGATACAGTATCTTTCTTTATGTTTTCGCCAAGTTGTGCAAACAAACTGTTTGGATCCCAATTATTATCGATATTAAAATTGGCTTCGCCTGATTGTTTATCGTGGTGCCAACATACTTTTAAAAATTTTTCCATACCCAATGTATGGTTTGTGCCAAAAATTAAACCGTAATAATTTGCTACTTTTTTAATGGAAAAATGATGTAAATAATACTCTTTATCATTTGGAATAAGACTTCTAAAATATTCTGCTACTGCTCTGTGTATTTCTTTGGTTCCTTTATCGTCAAAGTTAATCTTAGATGTATCAATATGCTGTTTAGTATATGGG
>CAZMXX010000530.1:0-2587 GCA_964570315.1 uncultured Anaerolineaceae bacterium
GTCGCTTCCAGGATCCGTTTTGCCGTCGGTTCGCTCATACTCGTGATGTAGTAACGGGTCCCGCACGACCTCTTGCCGTGGCTGTCGACACTGTAGCGTCGAACTGCTGCGACCGCGGTCACATTGGGCCACTGACGAGCGTGTGGCAGATGCTCAAGATTGGTGATGACTACACAGTTCCACCACGTTTGGCGCCCGTGGCCGCGTTCACATGCGTCGGACTTGTCCAAGCCGACGTCCTTGTCGGCGAACATATCCGCGGTGTCGCACCCCGACCTCGCCGCCGCATCGGTCTGCTCGTCGGAAGGCTCTGGTGGCCGTTGGACAGCCGCACCGTCCGCGGCGTCTCGGGCCTGCTCGTTGCTGTCGCTCGCGGCTGACCCGACGTCGCTGGCGGGCGGCGTTGTGGTCGTGTCCGCTTCACTGGCGGCCTCGTCTGGGTGCTGCTCGAGCAAGAATTGGGCAGTCACTTGCTTGATTTCCTCGTGCAGTGACGGTTGGTTGCCCTTGACCGACAGCAAGTACTGTCCTTCCTTGTCGCTGATTTGTTCAGCTACGTCCCGATGACAGTGTCCCGCATCCAGCGAGACCAACATCCCCTTGACATCCAGGAAGTTCAGCAGCAGTTCGACCGCATCCTTCTCGCTGCCCGATTTGGCAACCGGCTCGATTGCAACGACCTGCCTCAGGTTGCACGACCAAGCGCTCACGACGTACACCAGTGCGTCCTTCGGGGCCAGCTTGCGCGCCTTGCGGATCGCCTTACCGTCGATGGCGAGCTGATTGTGCCCGGTAGATTCGGCCAACTGAGCCGTCCACTGCTTGAGGGCATTGAACACTTGATCGGGGCACAACATGCTGAGCACACGCGCGAAGGTGTCGTGGGACGGAATGCCGTTGCGCAGGTCGAGAATCTTGCTGAGCCACTCCCGGCGTGCCTTGCCGAACTCCTCCATCGCGACGAAGCTTCGAGCACCGCAGATGACCGCGCAGAGCGCGATGAATAGCACATTGACCAGCGGATGCTTCTTGCACCGCTCGATGCGGGGATCATCGACGTGTTGCTCGATAAGTGTCAGCAGAGCCGCGTTGTAGACCTCGTTGCGAAACGCTTCTTCCTTCGTTTGACGTCGCGCCATAGCACCATCTCCTGCTCTACCCCCCGGACGCGGCGCCGTTATGCATCACGATCGTCTGTCGTCCAAAAAAGTGCGACAAGCTCGCTGTTGTCGTCCTCCCTGATAATGCGTAGGCCCTGGGCGCACGGCCTGTACTATGCTCCAATCCCAAGCCGCTTCGGACCCGCCCCCCCGGCCGAGACCGAGATCCTCCGCGTGTTCCTCGGGGGCAGCCCCTTCATCATCAGCGGGCCGCCGAGGTGGAACGCGCTGGGCTTGGGGTCGACGGCAACGTTCGCCGTGACGCTTGTCTACAACACGAAGCGCACCGGCGAGTTCATCTTCGATGGTCGGCGCTACCTGCTGCGGCGGGTCCTCTTCCCCGACAGCCCGCCACCGGAGTACTTCGTGGTCGACCTGATTCAGCACCACGACATGGCCGGTGTCTCGCGCGCCGATCTTGAAGAGCGTTTGATCGCCACCTTGAAGCAGGGGCGCTGGGACCGGGAGCTGCTTCACGAGATGGCCGAGCGGTACGGCACCAAGAAAACGCTAGCTCTGGTTGAGCGATGCCTCGGCATCGGCAGAAGGGCGCGAGGACGATTCGACGAACGCGAGGGGTTGAAGCCACAGGAACTACGCCAATCAAGGAGATGACCGTTGCGAGATGTGCTGCCCGAAGAAGTCGTGCAGACGATCAAGAGCCACCTTCGCGATCGGGCCAACGAGGTCCAGCAGCAGGTCTGGTCGTCGTCTCATGAAGACGAAGATGCGCTGACCGGTGACTTCTTCGGCAACCTTCGAGGCTCAGGCTCATTGACCGTGGATGGGCGAGAATACCGCTGGTCTGTGAAGTACAAGAAGCTGCGGGGCCGAGGGCAGAACGCGCCCGAGAAGCGTGTTGGGGCCGACGGGATCTTCGAGGTGGAAGTCGAAGACGTCGAAAGCGGAGAGCTGGAGCGCAAGGCACTGCCATTCCAGGCCAAGAAGATCTGGCGCGGCCGCGACGGGGAACTTGTAGAGCAAGTGCAGAAGATGGAGGAGATCTGCGCCGGAGCTTCTGGCGTGATCGACTACTCCCCGGAAGGCTTCACGGCGCTGGATGGCCGGGCTGTGCTCGAAAGCAACGGTCGCCCCCCTAAGCGCCGTGTACCCGCAGGAGAGTATCTTGGTGGAGTTGTGGAATGCACCTCGGGAAGTCGCGACGTGTTCTACGATGCCTCGCGTGGGCTTCTTCTCGTCAAGAGCAGGGCGGTCAGGATGCCGATCAAACACCGTCTACGAGTGTCCGTGGAGATCGAGTAGCGCACGCGCCGCACACGCCGTAGCCGACGGTGGCTACGACCTGGGGGCGACAGATAGGAGCAGGTCTGGGGCGCGCCCCCCGCCGGAGGCGGCCAGCCCGGCGGCGTCCGAGCGCCCCCCGCAGCCGGGCGCTCGCAGCCGCGACGCCCCCCCGCCGCCCCCCC
>CAZMXX010000531.1:0-2577 GCA_964570315.1 uncultured Anaerolineaceae bacterium
TGTTAACAAGAGGGATGCTGTTGGGAGGGTCAGATGGGTATAAGAGACGGGTGCAGAGACCGCTGCCGGTAGTGTGGAGGAGGAGCAGGGGGTCCGGGTAGCCGGGGTAGATGTTCGGGCGCTTCCTCGAAAGTTCCATGTGGTTCTTCCGGGCATAGGGCACGTGACAGGTGACGGAGCCTATCCTCCCGTTCTCAAGGCGGAGGGCCTTGTTCAGGGACTTTACAGGCATGAGAGAGGGGTTACGGCGGGCAAGGGCCGCGTAGTCCACGCCCACGGGGTGGTCGGTCCCTCCCCTGTGCGATGCCATGCCCCCGTTTAGCACGTCCTCGTGGCACCCAACGCAGGCCCTCGACCCGGCCCCGAGGCGCGCCCCGCCAGCGCCCCGCCCAATGCCCTCTGGCCCGGCAAGGGCCATAGCGGGAATGGCGAGGCAGAAAAGTAAAAAAAGGAGGAGGGCAAAAAAGACATATGTCCTGATGGGAAAAGTCTGCTCAATCATGGTGTACCCCCGCGGCGCGCGGTAAAACCTCGTATTCTGATTATCTACGGAAATACTCTACCACAGGGGAGCCCGCCTTGAGAAGTCTTTTCGGGTCCCACTGGCCGCCGCGTTCAAGGCTGCCACGCCCGGTGCCTACACGCACCGCCAGGCCCCCCGGCCCCCCGGCCTCTTACCCTGTCTCTCGCCTCAAGCCCCTTCATGCCGCCTCGGGCATGCCCGGACGGAGATAGGCGTTGTATCTCTCCAGTATGGCCCTTACGTAATTGACCGTCCTCCTCCCGTTACAGTACCCGTATCGGGACTTCCTGTAATAGACCCGCTTCTGCAGGAGGAGCATGGCCTTCTCCACGTTGCCGGACCAGACATTTGGGTTGAGGCCGAGCCTTCGCGCGAGGTTCCTTGCGTCGAGGACGTGGTTATATCCCACGTGATAGGCGGCAAGGGCGAAGCGTATGCGGTCATTCAGCGGCATGGAGGGGCCGAACCTCGCGAGGAGTTTCTTCATGTAATAGGTCCCGGCCTTTATGGAGGACTCGGGGTCGTAGAGGTCCCTGAGCCCGAGCTCGCGGGCCGTTCGGGGCATGACCTGCATGAGGCCCTTTGCCCCTGCCCAGCTCCTCTTTCTCGGGTTGAAGCCCGATTCCTGGAACATCTGCGCCACCACAAGCCGCCAGTCGAGGCCGTACATTCCCGCGTATTTTTTCACAAGGTCGTCATAGGGAGAGATGCGCCCGCTCCTGTAATAACGGAAGCCGTCCTTCTCGGCCTTGGGCGAGACGGGGTTCTTGAAGTACTTGTCCTTGAGCGTATTGTAGAAGAGCCCCCTGTATTCCTTCTTTATGAAGGCGTTGAGCTCTGCCAGGAGCTTTACGTCAGACTTTCGCACCGCCCAGCCGAGCCCCCTCTTGCCGAGGGTAAAGGCGGCCCTGAGTTTCTTGCCGTTCTCGAGCTCCATGCGAAGGAGGTTGGAGTCGGCAACGGTTATGTCCCAGCGGTGGTCGGCAACGCCGTCAAGGATGTCCTCTGTCTCCATGTCTTCGGGCAGGAGGTATATCTCGAAGTCAAAGCCTTTTTTCCTGAGCTTCATGAGGCTCTCGTAAAAGGCGCTGCTCTTTCGCACGTGAACGGTCTTTCCAACGAGGTCTTTGGGAGAGTTTATGCCCTTCTCGTCAGACCTTACCACCACCACCTCGTCAACGTAGTTGTATGGGATGGTAAAGGCACACTGCTTCTTTCTCTCGTCGGTCATGGTCATGGCCGCGGCGATGACATCGGCGCGGCCGTCCTTCAGCCACGGAAGGAGCTCGCTGTGGCCAGGCGGGAGGATCACCTCGAGGCGCAGCCCCTCGGAGTCGGCGAACTTCTTCATCATCTCGTACTCGAAGCCAACGGGTGTTCCCCTGTAGATGTAATATGTGAGGGAGTTGTTCCGCGTGAGCATGCGCAGGACTTTTTTCTTCCTTATGCCATCAAGGTCGAGCGAATATTTCTTTCCTGTCTCAGTGGAGAGAGACTTTGAGAAGAGGAACTCGTTCACGCGGCGGCGGAGCTGCACGGCCCCTGCCCTCATGACAAGGGCCACTGGGAGCGATTTTTCGAGGACGCGGTCCATGGCAAGGGATTCGAACTCGTCGGAGACCTCGTCCCATGAGACCGAGTCCACCACGGCGCCGAGACACTCGCCGCTCTCGACGCGTTCGAGGGCTTCCTCGGGGCCCGCACCTGGCGTTGACTCTATGAACTTTCCGACGCCAAGGCCGCGAAGGTATTTTACAGCTCCTGTGCCAACGCTTCCGGCAGAGATGCAGATGACGTGGCCCCTGAGCGACGGCCTCGGGCCGGGCGCGTCGGGGCCCTTTGTGAGCGATTTTTTCACTACGAGTATCTCGTCCGTATACCTGTAGGGGATGGAGAAGGCGAGGCCCTCGCCGAGGTCTCCCCTGAGGCCCGCGGCTATGACGTCGGCCCCGCCGCTTCGGGGTTTTTCGCGCATGGCCGCGTGGCCGTCGCTTTCCCCGAGTTTCGCCTTCGAGTAAGTGTCTTCAACCCATTTCACGGTCACCGACCTCCAC
>CAZMXX010000532.1:0-2574 GCA_964570315.1 uncultured Anaerolineaceae bacterium
CTGCAAATCCTCCGCACACAACTCGCTCAACAACCCGCTACTGCGTAACATGAGTTACATAAATCGAAGATTCGGGCATTCGAGGAACTTTCCTTGCCCGCGCAACGAGACAATCCCCCGAAATTCCCCTCGGCATTCATCTTTGCGTTTATATTTTAAGGTTCATCATTTTCTTTTCCCCAATCTTTTCCCCAATCATCCCCAAAATAATGCGTGTTATCCACACCTTTTCAACGGAATCCGCGTGACTCATCATAATCTATCTTAAAATAGTGGCATCTTGTTCTTTTGGCACGTTAACGGGCTTGCATGGCGCGCCATCATTTGATAAAATGGCAGGGAGTTCGTGTCATTTTTTCAGGAATGCCAATGCGCGCAACTCGCTAGAGGGATGAAGCGGAAGGATGATTTGCCTTTTTGATTTGCACGTTGGTTTGGGGACGCTGCAAATTCCTCTGTTATTTCCACATTTATTGTTCTTTACAACAAATTTAATTGAGTATTCTCTCATTATTTTTGCTATCATGCCTGTTTGAGGGAGAAATATCAGGGTTATGACGTCAATGTCCGCACAACAAACCTGGCAAGCTGCGCTTGACCAATTGCAGTACCAACTCACCAACGCCACCTTCAACACATGGGTGAAAAATACACAGTTGGTTCAATATCATGATAACACCTACACCATTGGGGTGAAAAATACGTATGCCAAAGACTGGCTAGAAAACCGATTGCTGGGTACAATAAAGAAAACGCTGAGTCGCACCGCCGGAAACAGCGTCCACATCAACTTTGTGGTGATGCCCTCCGAAGCATCACCGGAAAAAGAGTATTCAGCCATGGATTCAGATTCGCAGTCATTTTCACCCGAACCGCAGAAACGAGAAAAGACCACCAACGGTTCATCGAACAGCCACAGCAAATACGGGGCATCGCATTTAGGCACAACCATCAAATTAAGCCCCAATTACACGTTTGACCGTTTCGTCGTCGGTTCATCGAACCGTTTGGCGCATGCGGCGGCGTTGGCGGTAGCCGAAAAACCGGGAACCGCCTACAATCCGCTCTTTTTGTATGGCGGTGTCGGGCTGGGCAAAACACACTTGTTGCAAGCAATTGCCCACCGTGCGCACAATATGGGGTTGCGCATCATTTATGTCTCCTCAGAAACGTTCACCAACGATTTCATCAACGCCATTCGCCGCCAAACCACCGAAACTTTCCGCGAATATTACCGCACCGCCGATTTTCTGCTGATTGACGACATCCAATTCATTGCCGGGAAAGAAAGCACGCAAGAAGAATTTTTCCACACCTTTAATGATATTCATTCCGCCGGCGGGCAGATTGTCCTCACCAGCGACCGCTTGCCGCGCGCCATCCCCACATTGGAAGACCGACTCAGCTCCCGCTTTGAATGGGGCTTGCTGACCGACATCCAACCGCCGGATTTGGAAACCCGTTTGGCTATCCTGCGCTTCAAAGCGGACGAAATCGGCGCCCGTGTGCCCGGCGAAGTGATGGAATTCATCGCTCGTCGCGCCCAAAACAATATCCGCGAGCTGGAAGGGGCGTTGAACAAAGTTGTGGCGCACGCTGCCCTCATCCGCGAGAACATCACCCTTGATTTGGCGAAACAGGCGTTGCAAAATCTGGTCAATCGCCGCGCGAATATCACCATTGGGATGGTCATCGAAGAAGTCTCCACATTTTTCAACGTTTCGGTTGAGGATTTACTGGGGAACGGGCGCAGTAAGCGCATTTCATCGCCGCGCCACATGGCAATGTACCTCTCGCGAGAGGAAACAAAAGCCTCGCTCCCTCAAATTGGAGAGGCGCTGGGCGGCAGAGACCACACCACCATTCTGTACGGCTGTGAAAAAATCGCCAAGTTGATTGAAGAAGACGAACGCATTCGCCGAAATGCGATGCAAATCCGCGAGCGACTCTATCAAAAAGTCTCTTGAAAACCCTGTGTAAAACCGACTCCCTCTCGCGAAAAAGCCCCTCATACGGGCTTTTTTCATTTCTGATAGCCCACAAAGGTGTGGATAACTGGTGCATAACTGTGGAAAACAGTGATTCAGTGGGGATAACTTTTAATAACTTCTGCGTGAATTTTTGTACACCCTCCCCCATCATCCCCATATTTAGCGGCATGTTTTTCATGAAACCCATATCTAGATTCTCCTTTTGTTGCGCCCAAAAAGACGCGAATCCAAACTATCCACAGTTATCCTTTTTTGTTCCCGCCCCATCCACACAATATCCCCTGTTACTCACAGGTTACGGGGAAACCGGATTCGACGGCAGACACACCATTGTCCACATATAGCCGGAAGCACGAACATCAACGCTGTATATGGGCGAAAAAAAGTGACGGGAAAAACAATCCACAAATCCACAAGCCTTAGTACTACTATGATTACATGTTTAAATATATAAAGAGAAAAAAAGGATAAAATAGATGAAAACATGAGATTGTAGAATTTCCCTTTTAAGACTATAATTTCCGTGTCTTTATTGTCTGTAAATTGGGTTTAAAACCCCCGCCTTCAGGCGGAGATGTCCCAA
>CAZMXX010000533.1:0-2564 GCA_964570315.1 uncultured Anaerolineaceae bacterium
GTTGGCGGCGGCTTCGCCGTGCATGCCCATCATCCCCATATTGAGCGGATGGCTGGCGGGAATGCCGCCCAACCCCAGCAGGGTGCAGGTGATGGGAATGTTGCCTTTTTCCGCCATTTCCAACACCTGCCGGGTCGCGCCCGAAAGCAGAATGCCGCGCCCCGCCAGAATTACAGGCTTCTCTGCGGCGTTGATGAGTTCCAACGCGCGGGCAACCTGCTCATTGGTGGCACGCTCGGCGGGATGGTAGCCCGGCAAATCAATGGGGTCTTCGGGATACACGAATTCGCATTTGGCGTTCTGCACATCTTTGGGGATGTCAATCAGCACCGGACCGGGGCGTCCCGTGCGGGCGATGTAAAACGCTTCTTTGATGGTGTACGCCAAATCCCGCACATCGGTGACCAGATAGTTGTGTTTGGTGACGGGCAGCGTCACGCCGGTGACATCCGTTTCCTGAAAGGCATCGCCGCCGATGGCGCTCGTGCCCACCTGCCCCGTGATGCACACAATGGGCGACGAATCCATCTTCGCGGTGGCAATGCCGGTGACCATATTGGTTGCGCCGGGACCGGAGGTTGCCATCGCCACGCCGACTTTGCCGGTCACGCGCGCGTAGCCGTCGGCGGCGTGGGTTGCGCCCTGCTCATGCCGGGTCAGCACGTGATGAATTTGAGGGTAAAAATTGAGCGCGTCGTAAATGGGAAGGTTCGCGCCGCCCGGATACCCGAACATCACCTCCACCCCTTCCCGAACCAAACATTCCAACACAATTTCCGCACCGGTTTTCATTTCCGCCATTTGAGCCTCCTTAAAATAATAGCCCGACCATTCTTCCATCGGTCGGGCATCGTTGCCGAAAATTATCAACAAAAAAACGCCCCCCGTATTGGGAGGCGTTTGCAAACCACAATTACATCCTGTGTCTCACCGATACTTTGGCAAGCGCAAACGCCTCCTTATGGCTAATAAGGAGGACGCTGCTAATAATAAGTACCAAACTAAAAATGAAGGTCATATGCGTGTCGGAACCTTTACACAAGATAATGCGAAGATATTAGCACGATGCCCGACCACTGTCAAGTAAATTTCAGGGAAAACCGGAAAATTCGCCCCGGCAAAATTCAACCGCACAATGCAACGCGGCGAAAGTTGTAGTGAATGCACAAAATTTGTCGGTGGCGCGGGAGACAATTGTCAGTTGGAATGGGTCGAAATTCTGGTATAATAGATGAGATAGGGAGAGTGGTCTGTCCATTCGCTCATTCTTTGAACCATATTGTGCGAAACACAATACTTGAGACTTGAGACTTGAGACTTGAGACCTGAGACTTGAAACATTATCCCGGAGAAAAAAATGACCCATTTTTGCGACATTGAACACAGAGCGATGAAAGAAGTTGTGCCCGGTATCAACATCCGCACCTTCTGGGGCGAAAAAATGATGCTGATATCAGTGAATCTCGACGCCAACACAACCCTACCGAGTCACAGTCACCCCCACGAGCAAGCCGGTACGGTCATGTCCGGGATGCTGGAACTGACCATCGCCGGAGAAACCCGCCAACTCCACCCCGGCGACGCCTACATCATCCCCGGCGGCGTGGAACACAGCGCTCGCACCGGCGACGCGCCCACCGTGCTGACAGAGGTGTTCAGTCCGGTGCGGGAAGATTATAAATATTGACCCACCGTATTTTGCGTGAAGGGTGAAACCAATGAAAAAATCAAATTTAACATGGAAGATATTCGGTCAAAATGTACTGCTGTATTTCCTCTCGCTGGTCATTCTCGTCAGCGCATTCCGATTTTTAAAATACCCGTGGCTGTTGGTGTTGATGTGGCTGGTGGCGCTGGGGGGAATCGGCGTGCTGGCGTTTCAGGCGAACCGGTTGGCGGCGATGGAGGCGAATGTCAGCGTGACCGGGAAGATGAAATCGAAGTTACAGCAGGCGAAAAACTATCGGCGGCAGATTGTTGCCGCGCTGGACAAAGCGAACCAACGCGGCTCGCAGACGGCACATCGGGAAGCGTTGCGCGAGCGGGTCAACTATTGGACTTCCGCCATTGAGGATTTAATTGCGCGGGTGGACGGGCTGGAACAAGACCCCATTCTGAAAAAAGACGCGAAAACTGTGCCCGCCGCCATCAAAAAAATTGAAAAGGAACTCGCTGCCGAAACCGACCCCCTCATCCGCGAGCAGTTGGAGCATGCGCTGGAAACCCGCCGCAAGCAACTGCACGCGCTGGAAACGCTACAGCACAGCATTCGGCGGGCGGAATTGCAGGTGGACAGCACCCTCTCGCTGCTGGGAACCATCTATTCGCAGGTGCTCACCAGCCAGAGCAGCACGCAGGTCGCCAATTATCAGCGGCTCACGGAAGAGGTGGACGAAGAAGTGTTGCGCTTGGAAGACCATCTGGCGGCACTACGGGAGGTCACGGCGGGATAATCTATCCGGAAAATAGTGACGTATCCCAAATCAGATAGTCTCCCGCTTGGGTGTTGTTGCAAAACAGACGCTGAATTTACCGCGAAGCCGCCAAGGTCACAAAGCAAAAAG
>CAZMXX010000534.1:0-2549 GCA_964570315.1 uncultured Anaerolineaceae bacterium
TCTGCGCGTCACCCCGGTCAGGGTGTGCGAGCGGCACGGAGAGATTGTCCACGTTGCCCAGTTGGGGGGGGCCCGCCAAATCGGGGCCGGTTGGGGCACGAGGGTCGCCCCTGCCGGCGTATCATCATCCAGTAAAAGATACAACCGCAAAAAAGAGTCGGCGACGGGTGGACGCAATACCCGAAAATAGAGGGTCACCTGCGGCTCGGCATCGCGGTTAGTGTGCGGAACCACCCCCACCAGCGCCAGCTCGTCACCGAACCGCGCCATCTCCCCCGCCGATTGCCAGCGCGGTTCATCCGCATACAGAAAACTGTAAAACGCCGACGGCATTTCGCGCGGTGCGCCCCGCCGCAACAGCAGATAGCCGTCATCGGCGGCGGCAATCCCCAACGATTCATCCAGCACCAGCGCGCTGAGCAGATTCGTCTGCGCCCCGTCCCGATTGACGAATTTCGGGTGCGCCACATCCAGCCAGAGCAGTTCATCCCCGGCGGGCATGTCCCCTTGCCAGATGGAGACCTGCCGCCGCTGGCTCACGCGCGGCTCCAGCTCGGCTTGCGCCACCACCGGCGCATCGGGGGGGATTTGGGCGGCAAAAGCATCGCCCGCGCGGTGGTGGGCGGTCACTTCCGGCAGGCGGAAAGGTTTTGCCAGCGGGGAATATCCACGCAGAAAATGGTAGCCCAGCACTGCGGCAATGAAAAATGTAAAGCTCAAAATGTAAACTGATTTGTGCTTTCTGCATTTTGCATTTTGCATTCGTTTCAGCCCGTCCGCCGCCGCCAGCGCAATGAAGGGGAGCATCGGGGCGGTGTAGTGCCACGTTTCATACTGCTGCTGCAACGGGTTGTTGCTGAGCAGGGTGATTGCCAGCGTGGGCGCGGTCAGGGCGAACACGGGCAATCCGACCAAATTCAAAAAGCCGAAGGGAAGGGTGATCATCATCAGGGCGCGCAAACTTTCCGGGCGGGTGATGAGGCTCCACACCAGCGCCGGGCGGGTGATGGGCGAAAGTGCGATTTCCAGCGGGTTGCTGCCCAGCGCGGGGAAAAAGCCCACATACGCCGATTGCTGCCCGCCCGTCCGAAACGCGGGGATGACCACACCGAATGCCACCCCCGCCCAGACAATCCCCAGCGCGGCAATACCGCCCCCCAACGCCCATTTCCGGCGGATGACCATCAGATAGACCCCCACCATGAACACGTGCAGCGAAATATCTTCTTTGGTGGACATGGCGAGGATGAGAAAAAGGATGGCGGCGATGATTGAACGAATCTGCGGTGTGTGGCGTGTTGCGTGTTGCGTGTTGCGTGATACGGAATACGAAATACGGGGCGAGCGAGGTGCAACTGAACTCAATCCAACGGCTTTGTCCAGAAAATAAAGCGCCCACAGCATGAAAAGCGGCGCGAGGGAGACGGCATGGAAATCGAACAGATTGACCGCTTCCGTGGCGGGGAGGAGCAGATACGCCACCGCCACCGCCAGCGCCGCCCATTCGCTTTGCAGCCAACGCCGCGCTATCAGAAAAAGGGGCAGCGCCGCCAACCCCAGCGCGACGGTCTGCACCCACAGCAGCATCACCGCCGAGGGGAAGAACCAATAGAGCGGAACCAGCAAAAAGAGAATCGGCTCCACGTGCAAGCCCATGCGGTTCAGGCTGAAATTCGGCATGGTGGTCAGCGCCAGCCCGCGCCCGTGCGCCGCGTTCCACATCGCCTGATTGTAATTGCCCAAATCGAGCGCGCCGGTTTCAAATGCCAAGTGTTGGCGCGTTGCCAGCCAGCCAAAAATGGCAATGTAGGCAACTATGGCAACAGCCAGCAGGTGTATTGCGTATTGCGTATTGCGTCGCTCGTCATTCGTCATTTGTCATTCGTCACTTGTCATTCGTCTCTCGTCATTCGCAATTGCAACCGATTATCGGAGACCACCAAATTGTCGCCGGTGATGGGCAGTCGTTCCCCCGTGAGCGAGTTGTACAGCCCCACCCACACGGTGAAGGCGGGATTTTCCACCGGAATGTGGTAGCTGTCGGTGATGATTTCGCCGCCCACCCACGTGAGCGTCGGGCGCACACCGGCGGCGGGAATACGGTCTCGTTGGGCGATGATATTTCCGGCGACATCGGTGAGGTGCACAAATACCTTCAGGTCTTCATCAAGCAGACGGTCGGTTTTCCAATACAGCTTCAAATCCAACGCTTCATTTTTCAAGTCGATGGTGTAGCCTGCCAGCGAAATATCCGCGCCGAACCGCGCCGCCGTGGGAACGACACCGGGGGGGAGCGAAAATTCATGCCTCTGCGCCCGCACCGTCACCGCGCCGAGCGCCGCCGTGCCATCCACCTTTGCCAGCAACGTGTATTCACCGGGGGGAATAGTGGCGGGAATGCGCGCCGATACCGTTTGCCCCAGCAATTCGCCGCGCCGCCACCGGTCGGCAGGGTAGGCTTCCGTGCCGATGAGCAGAGTCTCCAGCGGGAATTTGTCGCCATTGGCGGAACGGGCAATAATCCACACCGCCGTTCCGGGGGTCGGTGG
>CAZMXX010000535.1:0-2548 GCA_964570315.1 uncultured Anaerolineaceae bacterium
GTAGATATGAACCTGTTGACTTTTGCGGTTGCGATTGTATTGGTCGCCCTGATCATTGGCACGGTTGCCAAGATGATTGTAGAAATGCTGGCGACATTTGAAGGTATCCTCAGCTTATTCTTGTTCATTGCGGCGATGCTTGGATTGGTGGTTGCTGCGGGAAAATTTTAGGCAAATTGATTGATTGAGCCACCTAAAAATGTGAACGCCGTTCCCTTCCGATGAGGGGGACGGCGTTTTGATTTTGGAAATGGGCGTTACTCAAAGCGAACCGTTAGTTGCCAACGCCCTCAAAGCCGTTTGCACCTCGGCGGGAATGACAAGCCACAATTGCCCGTCTACGGTGGCTTCTGTCAGCAGCCCGCGCAGACGCAACCGCCCCATAATAGTTTCCGGGACATGATAGTACCAGTCCGGTGATTCTTCCATATCGCTGCCATATTGACGGTCAAATTCATCCCACAGGAGACGTCCGTCATTTGCCAGCATTTGCCGTAATATCGTGCGTTCCTGTTCGGTTAATGATCCTATCACCCGTTGCAAGCGACGGGGATTGAGCAGGGTGTCAATAATCCGTTGACGAAGTTCCGCTTTGCGCAATGTAGACCATCCACTTTCAAATAGAACGACCCGCGCCATACTGGTGAGTTGCTCTTTGGTGAAGAACGATAAAGCTTCTGCCAGAGACGGCTGGGGGGTGGTCAATTGTTTCTGCATTTTCTCTCGTTTTTTCAAATTACGGATACGGGTGCGTTCCATATATTCTTCCAAAGCCGGCGTAATATCCGCGAATAATTCAATCCGCGTCAATAGATTGCACGCCAACTCAAAATCCGGATTCAATTCGAGCGATAATTTCAGTTGTTCACGTGCTGCGTCATATTCTTTCTGTGCCAGATGCAACCGAGCCTGAGCAAAGGTATAAAATGCCATTTCTTGCGGGTGGAAACGAGTGAGCGTGGATAGGGGTTTCAGCAGGGCTTTGGCGCCATCAATGTCATTTTCAGCCAAACAATCCAGCGCCAGATTGCAGCGCGGGAAAACGTACAACGGGTCAACTTTCAGCGCCTGCCGGAAGTATTGATGAGCTGTTTCGATGTCGCCCCGCTGGGCGTAAATGGCACCTAAATTGTTGTACGCCTCTCTGATGTGAGGGTCAATTGCTATGGCTTGTTTGAATAATCGCTCTGCTTCGCGGTCATTTCCGTCCTCATTGGCAAAGTGAGCGCGATCCATCAAATCTTGAATTTCCGGGGTGAACGTTTTTTCCCGTTCGTCGGTCACTTCATAACTTTGGAGCAGAATTTTCTCCCATTTGCCTTTTTTCCAAATGCGCAGGGGGGTGTCGGGGGAAAGTTGCCCGGCGTTGCCCAGCGCAATAAGGGCTTGTATTCGAATATCGTCACTGCCCGCCTGACTTGTGCCGAACCGGCGCAGGGCGTCATACGCGGCGGGTGTGCCGAGAATCTCCAGCATTTCAATCCCTGCCTCAGGGCGCTCTTCTTCGTAGATGAGCTTTTCTGCGTATGGGACAAGTTGAGGGAATCGCGCTGCAAAAGTGTCCATCTTTTGCCTGAATATCCGGTCGGATTGTGATTCACCCTGTTTGACAATGTCCACAAACGTTTCGATGATGTCGCGGTTGATGAGTTCCGTGCTGTGGAAATAGGGATAGCGTTGGCTGAAACCCGGACCGGGTTTGCCGTTCTGCAGCGCTTTCAGTAACAATCCTGCACGGGGGTCGTTGCGTTTGATGCGTTTCAAGCGCCGTTTCGCGTGCGCGATGCGTCCGGTATTGGCTTCTGCCACGGCTAAAAAGAGAGCGATTCGGATGCGCATAGCGGACGAACCGTCGAAGGTGGGGCTGCTACTGTTCAGCGTGTGCAATAAATCATATACCGCTTCATCATCTTCTATGATGGCGGCTGCCTCCATTTTTTTGAGGTGGTCGAGTTCGTTTGCAGGGGAAATGTTGCGCAAAATTTGCCAGTAGTTTTTTGCCTCGTCTTTATGTCCAGTCCACGCCAAATAGCGAATGATATTGCCCAGCGCTTGTAGGTTATTCGGTTCAGTAGCCAGCACCTTCCGGGCAGTGTCAATGGCGGCTTGTGGTTGCCCGTCGAAGAATAAGGCTATTGAGAGGTTATTGTGCGGCGGAGCCCAGTCTCTCAGCACGGTAATCGCTTTTTGGTTGAGTTTGATGGCGGTGGGATAGTCGTTGCGGCGCAGCGCCTGATGCCCCTGTTCAAATATCCGCAAGCCTTTTTCGGTCTTTTTGACAGACAAATTGATATCCGCAGCCAGTTGCTCTATCTCCTGTGTGAGCATTTCGAGTAGTGTCGCAGTATCTGTGTCATCAGGTGACCAAACACGGTATTTTTTCGCCTGCCGAAATGCATGCAGTGCCGAGGCTTTTAAATCAGCCTGCAAATAGAGTCCCGCCAGTGGCATCCACAATTCAGGATCGCCATTTAAGTCCAATGCCCATTCATATCCGGGCAACGCATTCCAGATGTCGCCTAACGTAGCGTGGGCGTATCCGGAATAG
>CAZMXX010000536.1:0-2548 GCA_964570315.1 uncultured Anaerolineaceae bacterium
GGGCTGGTCTGAATTTGTGCGGCAAGTCGAGTACAAAGGCGCGTGGTACGGCTGCCGGGTCGAGAAGGTCGGGCGATTCTATCCTTCGTCTAAATTGTGTGGTGTTTGTGGTGACAAACATCAATCCCTTAAACTTTCCGACCGCGAATGGGTCTGCACGAATTGCGGCACAACCCACAAACGGGATGTCAATGCCGCTCAAAACATTTTGCGTAAAATCAGTACCGTAGGGGCTACGGAAACCAACGCCGGTGGAGAGAATGTAAGGCCGATGACGGCTTTGCCCGTTTCGGCAGTCTCAACGAAACCGGAAGCCCAACGGCTTTAGCCGTGGGTAGCTCACCAGAGCATTAAAAACCCCTGAATTGTAGATTTTCACCCTTGACAAAAGTTTAATTTGGCTATATCATTAGTTCATTCACTGAATAAACTACTGAGGTAATCAAATGCGTCCCCCCAAAGGCAACCGTGATTTAATCAAAGAAATCAATCGAAGCTTGGTGCTAAACCTCATCAAAAGCCGAGGTCCCATTTCCCGCAAGGATTTGGTCTCTCTCTCGAATCTAAGCCCCGCAACGATTTCCGGCATTACCGCGGATTTCATCGCCGACGATTTGGTGCATGAGATGGGCGAAGGTGAATCCACCGGCGGGCGACGCCCGATACTGCTGCGCCTCAACCATCAAGCCGGTTTTGTGGTGGGCGCCAAGCTAATGGAAAACGCAATCATCAGTGCGCTCACCGATTTGGATGCCCAAGTGCTATACCATCGCATCACCGAATTCCCCACTGCGCAACCTCTTTCAGACGGCTCCATAGACCCCGAAGTCATCTTGCCGGTACTCATCCAAGCCATCGAAAAAACAATTGTGGAATCTAAAGTTGAGCGAAGCCGGGTTCTAGGAATTGGCATTGGGCTAGCCGGGTTGATTGATAATCAAAGAAAAACATGTCTCTACTCCCCCTTTTTTGGCTGGCGGAATGTTGACATCGCTGAACCACTCAGCGGGCATTTTAACCTGCCCGTTTACCTGGAAAACGATGTCAACACGCTAACCATTGCGGAAAAGTGGTTTGGGTACGGTCACGATGTTGACCACTTCCTGGTGATTACCGTGGGACGAGGCATTGGGGTCGGGATAGTCGTGAACGGACAGTTTTATCGTGGCGCCATCGGGGGAGCCGGGGAGTTCGGGCATATCACGCTTGCCCCGGATGGTCCCTTGTGCGCTTGCGGGAAACGGGGATGTCTGGAGGCACTGGCTTCGGACCCGGCGGTCATTCGTCAGGCTAAAGCGGCAATTGCATTGGAAGAACACACTGCGCTGGCAAACAAAAACCCGTTGACCATCAATGCCATTGTCGCCGCCGCTGAAGAAGGCGACCAACTCGCCCGGAAACTCTTAGCCGATTCCGGGCATTGGTTGGGCATTGGTGTGGCGACCTTGATTAATATCTTCAATCCCCAGTTGGTGATTGTGGGCGGAGAAGGTGTTTTGGCTGGAGAACGGCGCTTTGAAGCGATGCGCCAGGCAATAAAAGGACATGCTTTCAATAACTTGGCTGACGATTTAGACATCATTATTGAACCTTCGGGCGATGAAGCGTGGGCACGAGGGGCGGCTTGTGTTGTATTGGGTGAGCTTTTTAAGTCCCCGGTTGATAAACAGGAAGGGGCGAGATTGAGGATGGTAAGAATTTGATCCTCTTTTTTTTACCCAAACTTAGTTTATTCAGCGCATAAAGTTTCTTTGTTACGTATTATGGCAGCGAAAAAAGGAGGTGGATACGGGATACAACAATATTCATTGGATTACGGCTAATCTAATCATCAAGTGTAAAAACTATGAGGAAAAGGAAAATGCACAAAAAACAGTGGTTAATCATCATAATTATTCTGCTTTTGGTAGCTGTGACTGCCGCTCAATGCGGGAGCACGCAACCCACCGCAGACACATCTGCGCTTGACGCGGCGAAAGCCGCGGCAGCAACATCTGACGCAAAAGTCGCCGAAGCCAATGCGAAAGCCGCAACAGCCGAAGCAGACGCGGCGGCGGCGGTCAATGCCGGCGCGGATGAACTGGCTGCGGCTCAAGCCACGGCTGATGCCGCAAAGGCAGAAGCCGAATCAGCTATGCAAGCCGCCGAAGCAGCAAAAGCAGAAGCCGAACAAGCGTTAAGCACGGCTGAAGCGCCGGTGGATGAAGGTCCGGTGACCATCACTTTCTGGCATTCTTACAATGAAGTATCGCCCGAAAATGAAATGCTGACCGGGACACTCATTCCTATGTTCGAAGCAAAACATCCCAATATCAAAGTCGAATCTTTGTCTGTGCCTTATGGTGAATTCCGGCAAAAGCCTCTGACTTCAATGGCGGGTGGGGTTGAGCCGAACCTGATTCGTGCTGACATCATCTGGGTTTCGGAATTGGCAAACCTGGGCGCACTGACTCCATTAGACGAAATTATGCCGGACTTTAACACCGACAATGTAGGAGGTGTCTCTGGTTCGCTTTCGCCATCAGTCAGGAGTTTGGCGTATTTGTTT
>CAZMXX010000537.1:0-2544 GCA_964570315.1 uncultured Anaerolineaceae bacterium
ATTTCCGCTGCCGCGCTGGCGGTGACGCGGCGCAACATCGCTCGCCACAACGTTTCGGCGCGGGTGTCGCCGGTGCAAGCCGATTTGCTGACCGGATTGCGCGGGAAATTCGATGCCATCGTCTCCAATCCCCCGTATATCGCCCCGACGGAACGCCCCGCTTTACCCCCCGATGTCCGTGAATTTGAACCCGCGCCCGCCCTCTTTTCGGAAAATGACGGCTTGGCACATTTGACGCGCCTGCTGGAAACCGCGCCGAAAATGCTTCTGCCCGGCGGATTGCTCCTTTTGGAATTCGGCGCCTCGCAGGGGGCGGCTGTTTTGTCCGTCGCCAAACGGATGCATCCAACCGCAGACTTTTCCATCGCGCCGGATTTGGGTGGGCGAGACCGCCTGCTGGTGGGGGTGTTTTAGCCGTCGAAAGTTGTTCGCCCCGGTCATCAAATCTGCCGAATGTTGCTCACATCTTGCCAAAGGTTGGGCGGCATGATAAAATACCGCGCAATTTGCTTCTGTTTCCGGAGGCAGTCTGCTCGCATCGTAACCACGCATCGTTGCCTTCCCCGTAAAATTATGTAAAATATTGGGTGCTTTCCACTGACATATCGTGCGGGCAAATATGAAAAGGAGTTGCGTTTTCAATTATGGAAAATCAGATGGATTCTTTCAATAACCCCTTGGGCGGTTTGGGGAACGCCATTGAAAGCAAAGCCGGCGGGATTGTCATCAATTTTATTTTGATACCCGTGTTGGTCATTGCGGCACTTTTGCTTCCCCCCATTAATTTGGCGAAAACAATCAGCACCATCGGGTATGATAATTTTGATAAAACAACCGGCGGCAGTGTCGCCGACCCCGACGGCACGCGGGTGGATGTGTTGCCGGAAGGGTTGGAAAAAGATATTGCCCTGAAATTAACCCCCATTCCCCGCGACGTATTTCTGCGCGGGGATACCAGCCGCGATTTGGTGCGCGCGGCAGAACAATTCCCGCCCAATCTGGTCATGAAAAGCCCGTTTTACCGGATTGCTCACAAAGGGGCAGACCCCTCGGCGGTGATGCTGTACGTGCCCATCCCCAACGAATCGGAACCGTATACCACGCTGGATTTGTACAGTTGGAACGGTGACGGATGGGAATGGATTCCCAGCCATCAAGTGATTGGCGAAGAAACGCTGGAAGCCAAGCTGGATTATCTGCCGCAATCGGTGGTGGTGGTGCAGACGCATCCCGTGCGCCCCTACTTTTCCACCAACATCACCGAAGGTGCGGGCATCCCCGCCGACGTGAAAGATTCGCTGGTGGAAGTGAACCCGCAAGGGCTGTTCTTGGATGTGGATGGACGCATCGGCGGGCAGATGGCGGCGTTACCCGCCACGGATGGCAATGTATCGTACATTGTTGTGCCGACCATCCGCAACTGGGAAGACAGCGGGGTGGTGCGCAGCGATTTGATTGACAATATGCTGATTGACCCTGCCGCCCGCCAAACGCAAATTCAAGCCATCACCGATTTGGTGGTGGGGCAGAACCTTGCCGGGATAGACATTGATTATCGCGGCATCGCCCCCGACTTGAAAGAAGACTATTCCCAATTCATCGCCGATTTGAATAATGCGTTGCCGGAAAATAAACGGTTGTCGGTGCATGTGGAATTGCCGCATCAAGTTTCCGCCGACACATGGGATACCGGCGCCTTCGATTGGAATGCGCTCGGCAGAGCCGCCGATGTGGTGAGAGTGCCCACTCCCATCGACCCGCGCGCATATGTGCCGGGTGGTGAGATGGAGCAAATGCTCGCATGGGCTGTGGGCGAGATTAATCGCTACAAAATGCAGCTGGTGCTTTCCACCAAAAGTTTGGAAGAAATGAACGGCATCGGGCGCGAAGTCACCTATGATGATGCGCTGGCGCCCTTCGGCAACGTGAACATCGCGTCCGGCTCCACCACGGTGCTGCCGGGGCAGGAAGTTGAATTCAATCTGATTGGGCTGAACGGCTCCACCGGCATTCAGTATGATGCCAACAGCGGCACATATTGGTACGCCTATGTGGATACCGGCGGGCAACAGCGGACAGTCTACATCCAAAACGCGGCGAGCATCGCCAAAAAACTGAACTATATCGCCAATTACAACCTCGGTGGGGTTGCCGTGCAAAATTTGCTCACCGAACCGAACGACAGTCAGATTTGGGGCGTGGTGAAAGAATTCCTGAATCTGGTGATTCCGCAGGTGCAAAGCGATTTCTCGGTGGTTTGGACGGTGAACGGCGACGGGCAGGGGACAGTCGCCCGGCAGGCGGCATCACTCAACGACCCGCGCTTCAAGTGGGTTGCGCCCGAAAGCGCGGATGGTGGCGCGTATGAAATTTCCGCGCTCATCAGCGCCGATAGCGGCAACAGCGGCAGTTTCCGCGGCAGTGTGCAGGTGGTGGTCGCCTCACCGACTCCCACACCGTCGCCCACACCGACCCCGTTACCGGCAACGGCGACGCCCGTCCCGCCCACACCGACCCCCGTGCCGCCCACCGCCACCCCGAAAC
>CAZMXX010000538.1:0-2542 GCA_964570315.1 uncultured Anaerolineaceae bacterium
GATTTTTTTATTCTAGCAGAGACTTCCCATTTACACATTTTATTTTACACCCTCACGGTGGTCGCCCCGAAGAGGGCGTGCGTGTGTCCGTTCATGGTTGGTTCAAGGTTTCAAGTTTCAAGTTCAAGGTTGATGGTTCAACGAAGTCCATATCTATCAGTGCCGGGCACCCTTTTTTACTGTTGGCATTTTTCGTTCTTCATTAATCTCCGCGTGCCAGTCGCCGCAGGCGGGGCAGCGCCACCAGAGGGTGTTCAGGCTGTCGTTCATTACTTCAATTTCAAGCGCAGCCACCCGGCGTCCGGTGCGGTCGCAATAACGACGATATTGAAACTCTTTTGGCATGATCAATCTTCCTTTTGTCGATGTTTATTTGTTCATTGTTCATCATTCATCATTCATCATTCATCATTCATTGCTCATTGCTCATTGTTAATTGTTAATTGCTTCGCGTGCCAGCTCCGGCAGATGGCGCAGTGCCACAGGATGAGTATGCGGTTGCCGGACGGCGCGGTGAGCCGAAAGATTGTGACCGGCGGGGCGCTCATCCAATATACCGGGCATTGTTTACTGGATTCATCATTCATTATTATTCATTCTTCGTTCTTCACTATCTGCGCGTCTGCCGTGCCGAGCAGGCGTCCTCTTTTGATGATGAGTCGACCGGGAGGCAAGCGGCGCAAGTCCGATTCGCGGACGTTCAAATGCGGCGCCAGACGCGCTGCAGCAGCCCGGTTGAGGCGGGATATGACCAGCGTCTGCGGACTGAGGGCGACAGGGATTGTCTCGCCCGCAGCGTCAGCGGCCAGCAGGCGTGCGCCAGGCAGGGCGTGCAGCCGTTCCCCCCAGAAGCCGGGATTGAGCCGGTGCAGGACGACCAGCGCCGGTGGTTCATCGGCGGGCAGGGTGCGCAGCAGGTTGGTCAGCGCCAGTAACTGCGAATTGATGTACGCCCGGCGAAAACCGGTCGGGTCGGGGACGCGCCAGAGGAGCGCCGTGCGCCGCGCCAGCAGGTCGGTGGCGTCGTCGTACGGGGTGCGCCAGAGTACCCGGTATTCGGGGATGGTCAGCCATTGGGTCAGCCGGTCGCGCAGGTGGGACAGGCGCAGGTGGGCGTCGAAGTTGGGGGTGTGACGCCCCTCACTCTGCCACCAGCGCCATATTTCGGGGTCGAGTACCCCTGCCGGCAGGCTCAGCGCAGGCAGGATATCGGGCGTGTTGAGCGTATCACGCAGGCTGACCGGGTCGCAGCCCAGCCCCCGTTCCCGCGCGGCGAAGGCGATCAGCGCCACGGCGGCGAAGGTGTGTTGCACCGTCACTTTTCCCAGCCCGGCCGGGGTGATCCCCATTTCCGCCTGCCACTGCTGCCAGCCGTGTAAGGTCTCCGCCCATCTGTGCGGGTCATCGGGGAGCCAGAGCGGATTGAGCCGGAACTTGGATTGGGCGGGACGGTCGAGGTCGCACAACAATGCCCGACCGCTTGCCAGTTCGCGCATAGCGGTCTTGGTCAACCGGGTGATGACCGCGCCGTCGCCATCGAAGAGGAAGACCCGCAGTCCACGAGAGAGCGCTTGCCGGACCAGTTCGGCGGTGAGGACGGCGCTGTGTTCCCCGACGACCCTCGCCGGGCGGATACCTGTCAATGCGGGGAGGGGGAAGCCGACCGCTTCCCCGGTGCGGTCGTAGCCCAGCACCAGCGCCGGCGGACTGACCCGCAGACCGGGTTCCGTTTTCTCAAAGTTGGAGACGGCTGCCAAACCGGGATTATCGCCGGACGGGGGAAAGGGCGGGAAATCCGGGTATGGGTTTTGCCCGCGAAAGCGGGAGCGGATGAGGTCGCTGCCGGCGTCGGGCAGCAGGTCGGCTTTAGCCGCAAAGACTCTCATTGAGACGACGGCGTTATCCCCCCAGACCGACACGATGGCGCGGCGGTCATCCTGCCAGAAAATATACACCCCGTCCACGCCGTCATACCGGCAGAGTTCCACCGGGGCGGGCACCGTATCTCTCCAGCGCAGTACGGTTACCCCTTCCGTGGGGAACGGGGGTGTGTCCGGCTCGAAATAACCGGTGGGGAAAATATCCTGCGCCATGCGGTGCAGGACATCCGCCCCGGCGGGGACGGATACCCAGCAGCCGATACCGTCGCCATCGCGCGCCCAGGTGATTCCCATCCCCCCGACCGCCTGCGCCAGATTGCGCAGCGCGGCGCGGACGGTATCATCCGACCAGGCGTCGGGGGTGGTATAAACCAGCCGGAAGGCTTGGTCGGGCAGCGGGGTCAGGCGCGCCAGCAGGTCGGGCGCGATGAGCGTTCCTCCCCAGAGGAGCAGACCGGGCAGCGGCAGCAAGAGTCCCCACCAACCGACCGGGGTGAGGGCGGTCAGCGCGCCCAGAATATTCCACAATGTGGCGGTTCCTAGTCCGACGATGACCGCCACCTGGGCGATGAAAATGAGTAGGCGATAGGTGCGGCGGGTCATAGCCAATCTCCTCGTATTATATGTAGTAGGTAGACGCCAACCCGTCTACCGGTTTGAAA
>CAZMXX010000539.1:0-2541 GCA_964570315.1 uncultured Anaerolineaceae bacterium
CCGGCAGCGTGGGTGTTGGTCGTGTGATGTGTGAGTTTCGCATTCGTGCGGTGTGGGGGAGGCGGGAAAAAGGGCGGACGGAGGGCCGGGACGCGGCGGAATTGCGCGTCAAAGAGACCGAACGAAGCAAAGCTACGGGCGACGAATTGCGGAAAATGGGCGGACAACGCAGCGCGCACCCCGATGGATTTGAGGGGAACGGACCCACCCCCCTGCACGGGACGGTGGTGGACAGCGACGGCGACCATCGGCTGGCGATGGCGTTGGCGGTGGCGGGACTGCTGGCGGAGGGCGACACCACCATCCGCAACGCGCGGGTGATTGCCGACAGTTTCCCCGGCTTCACCACCATGCTCCGCACGCTGGGGGTGGAGGTTGCCGCATAAATGACGCACATTAATGGCGAGACAAAAATTGTCGGTATTCTGGGGTATCCCGTCACCCATTCCCTCAGCCCGTTGATGCACAATGCGGCATTTGCGGCGCTGAATCTCAATTGGGCGTACATTCCGCTCCCCGTCAATCCTGAAAAAATCAACGATGTGCGCAGAGGTCTGCGAACATTCAACTTTGCGGGGGCAAATGTCACCGTGCCGCACAAACAAGCCGTAATGCGTCAGTTGGATGAGATTGACCCGGTGGCGCGGGAAATCGGGGCGGTGAACACCATCGCCGTGCAGAACGGCACACTGCGGGGATTCAATACCGATGCGGACGGTTTTTTGCAGGCGTTGCTGGAAAAGGATTTTGAGCCGAAGGGGGCGCGCTGTCTGGTTTTGGGCGCGGGTGGCGCGGCGCGGGCAACCGTGTTCAGCTTGGCGCACGCGGGCGCGAAACGGATTGCCGTGTTCAACCGCACGGTGGAACGGGCGGCATTTCTGGTGGACGACCTTCGTGCCACTTTTGAAGCGGTGCAATTTTCGTGCGAATCGCTCACCCCGCAATCGCTGGATGCCGCCAACGACAGCTTCGATTTGGTGGTGAACACCACCTCGCTGGGGATGTTCCCCCGCGTGGAGACCTCTCCTTGGCATCCCGACATTCCGCTCCCCAATGCGACCATCTGCGATTTGGTGTATACCCCCATCCGCACCAAATTTTTACAGCAGGCGGAATCGCAAAACCTGCCCACCATTGACGGTACGGGTATGCTCATCCATCAGGGGGCGAAAGCCTTTGAAATTTGGACGGGACACCCCGCGCCGGTGGACATTCTGCGGCAAACCTTGCTCACCGCACTGGCATAACTAAAACCCGACGACCAAATCAAGCAGACCGGTGACACCCGCGCCGAGAATGAGCGTCCATGAAAAAACAGATGTGAATTGGCTTTTGGGGTGTTTGAGCAACAGCAGGTGCAGAAAAACGTGGATGATGAAAAAAATATCCAGACCGATGACCAAGCCGCGATTGAGTCCATTCGGGGTGAAAAGCGCCCAAAATAAAGCCAAATAAAGCGGGACGTGCGCGGCAGTGAAAACCAGATAGCCGGTTTTGTCATCCAACTTTGCCAGCAGAGGGAATATCGTCCATTCCCGCGCTTTAATCGCGTCCATTTCGTGCGTCAGAATGAACGCAAGCCCGACGAAAAAGAAAAAATACTGCGCCATATCCCCCCCTTGTGATTGATTGCAGCGACAGAGCATTGCTCTGTCGCTACTTGGAATACCCACTATCTCGGTTGTGTGATGTTGATGACCTGCGCGGTTTAACGGAGTAATGAGAATAAGCCACGAATCACCATTTAAAAATTCGTGTGATTTGTAAAAATTTGTGGCTAAAAACCGTCAATTGCGAATTTTAATCACCATTCGATTGTGCCGCCGGGAGGGGCGCGGCATCGGCGGGCGGCAGTTGCGTCGAGGCGGCGTTGGGGGGGATGTCCGCCATCCACGCGGTGCTGAGCAATTTCGCCGCGCTGGCGGGAATGGCGAACCCGATACCCTCGGCGACACTCTGCCGGTCGTCGGCGCGGATGATGACGGTGTTGATGCCCACCACTTCCCCCTGTAAATTCACCAAAGGTCCCCCCGAATTCCCCTGATTGATGGCGGCATCCGTTTGAATCAACCCGTACAGCCTTACGCCGTCAAGCTCCAGCGTCCGTTGCAACCCGCTCACAATCCCCATCGTCACCGAATTGGGAAAGTCCCCCAGCGGGCTGCCGAGCGCCAGTACGGGTTGCCCCAGACGCACCGCATTTGAATCGCCCCATTTGACCGCCGTGAGCGGCTCGGTGACTTCTATTTTCAGCAGTGCTAAATCCTGATTTTCATCCACAATCACCGTTTCGGCGTTGGCGACAGACCCATCCGCCAGCGTGACTGTCAGCGTTTGGGCGTCAACGACCACGTGCGCGTTGGTGACCACGTAGCCCGCCGCATCAACCACAATGCCGGAGCCGGTGATGCGCGGACTGCCTTCGGCGGCGGGGATTTTTTGATTTACAATGGTCACCACGGCGGGGAGCACGCTGTCTATCACATCTTCCGTTGACGGGGTGGCGATGATGACCGCGGTGGGGGTCGGTGTGGGGGGGGG
>CAZMXX010000540.1:0-2538 GCA_964570315.1 uncultured Anaerolineaceae bacterium
CCCCATTTACCATTGGATGATTATCTTCCGCGCGATTTTGTTGAAGGGCGTGGGGATCACGGTGATTATGCCCCAGTTGATTGCCGGTGTGCTCATCGGGCTGGTGGTCATTCCGCTGGGCGTCTGGATTTTGGGGCGACAAAACTGGGATTAGAGAGAGGGAAAGATGACGATTGAAAAAATCAAGAATCCGAAACCCCCGCGCGGGGTGATGCGCTGGCTGGCTCGTGCGCCCATCCGGCTGTTCCGGTGGCGTTTGGGGTGGATACTCGGCGGGCGGTTCGTGCTCATCAATCACGTCGGGCGCAAAAGCGGCTTGCCTCGCCGGGTGGTGGTGGAAGTGGTGCGCCATGATAAAGCCGGGAAAACCATCGTCGTCGCCTCCGGCTTCGGCGAAAAAGCGCACTGGTATCGCAATTTGCAGAAAACACCCGATGTGACCATCCAACTGGGCACAAAAAAATACGCCGCCCACGCCGAGTTTCTCTCGACGGCACAGGGCGCGGAAGAAATGGAAACGTATGCCCGTCGCCATCCCACCGCCGCCCGCGAATTGAGCAAATTTATGGGCTATCGGGTGGACGGTTCGCCGGAAAGTTACCGGGCAGTGGGGGAGAGTATCCCCTTTGTGGCGCTGAAATACCACTGACCTAAAATCGAACCTTAAAAATTGCATAAACAGTTGACTCCGGGGTGTGGGGATGATACACTGGTGAATGAACACTCATTCATTTTTGTGAATTGCTGTTCATTGCCAAAAACTCGACAGGAGAAGAAAAATGACCCCAAAAAACGCCATTAAAGATGCGGTGACGCAGGTTCGACAGCGCCAAATTCTGGAAGCGGCGGTGACCGTCTTCGCCGAAAAAGGCTACCACCGGGCAACCATCAAAGATATTGCCCGCACCGCTGGTGTTGCCGATGGCACGATTTACAACTATTTCAAAAACAAGCAGGATGTTATGCTGAACATCGTCAATCAACTGGCGGAAGTGGGGCAGTTGATGGCGGATATTGAGGGGGCGGTGCAAACGATGTCCCCCGCGCAATTGCTCGATATGGTGTTCCATAACCGCCTGCGGGCGCTGAAAAATAATCTGCCGCTCGCGCGCGCCATCTTCCCCCAAGTCATCACCGACCCCGAATTGCGCCAAATGTTTCTGGAAAAATTACTGATACCCAATTTAGACAAAGGCGAGCGGATTTTTCAGATATATATTGACCGGCAACAAATCAAAACAACCGACCCGCGAATCATTGCGCGGGGGTTGCTTTCAATGATTTTTGGCACGATGATGCTGGCAATTTTGGGCGACACCATGCTTCTCAATGAAAATGAGGCATTTGGGGATGAAATAACCGGGTTGTTTTTGAACTGGTTGCAGGTTGACCCGCCGGAGGCTGAGGCATGATTTATCGCACCATAAGTTTGATGCGCAAAGAATTTTTGCACATCATTCGCGACCCGCGCAGTTTGGCGATTATGTTTTTGCTGCCGTTGGTGCAGTTGGTTTTGCTGGGCTATGCCGCTACCACCGACATCGAACATCTGCGCACGGTGGTGCTGGATGCCGACAAAAGCCAACGCAGCCGACAACTGATTTCCGCCTATGCCGCCTCGAATTATTTCACCATTGTGGATTATGTGGACACGGAAGCGGAAATTCGCACCTATATTGATAGCGGCGCGGCGCGGGCGGGCTTCATCATTCCCAACGGTTACGGCAGAGATGTGGATTCCGGGCGGCAGACAGATGTCGCTTTTTTCATCGACGGCTCCGACCCGCAGGTGGCGAATGTGGTCTTTTCTGCATCGCAGTTGGTGGGGCAGGCGCAATCCATCAAAATTCTACAGCAGCGCATGGGTGTCTCGCTTGACCGTCTGCAAACCATTGATGTGCGTCCGCGAGTGTGGTACAACCCCAATATGGAAAGCTCGCATTTCATCATTCCGGGGCTGATGGTGCTGGTGCTGTACCTGTTCACCGTGCTGTTCACCGCGTCATCCATCGTCCGCGAGCGCGAAACCGGTACCATTGAACAGCTCATCGTCACGCCCATCAAACCGATAGAGCTGATTGTGGCGAAAGTTGTGCCGTACATTTTCATCGCCTTTTTTGACGTGTTGGAAGTGCTGGCGATTGGGGTGTTCTGGTTTGGAGTCCCCATCAACGGAAGTTTGACCCTGCTGTTGGAGCTTTCGGCGTTGTTTTTGGTTTCCGCGCTGGGGATTGGCATTTTCATTTCCAGTGTTGCCAGCACCCAGCAGGAAGCCCTGCTGATGACCGTCGGCACGATGCTCCCCACCATCTTTTTGAGCGGTTTTTTCTTCCCGCTGGAAGCGATGCCGCGGTGGTTGCAAGTGGTCAGTTACATTGTCCCGGCGCGGTATGCGCTGGAAATTATGCGCGGTATCATTTTGAAAGGGGTGGGGTTGTCGCTGTTGTGGGAGCAAGTCTTTGCCATCGCTGTTTTCGGGGTGGTGATTATGGCGCTGGCGGCGGTGCGTTTCCGCCCCCGGCTCGATTGAGCTTCATT
>CAZMXX010000541.1:0-2536 GCA_964570315.1 uncultured Anaerolineaceae bacterium
GGAAAGCGTAGTTTCAGAAGCTCCCCCGCTTTAGCGGGGAGAGTGCGTCACCCGCAAAGAGCAGACAACGCCCGGAGCTATCTTCTGACAAACGGTATCGCCGCTCCCCGCTCCGCACCCGGAACACATATGCCACCGAGCCGTGCTGCCGGTTCATCTCCGTCCAACACCGCTCCACGGCATCAATATGGATGATGCTGCCATCAGGCAGCACCTTGAGCCGCGCGGGAAACGCACCGTCTCGCCGCGAAAGAATGGAAACAGATTGCATGCGCATGGTTACACCTCGTCCCAAAGGGCGTTGAGATTGAAAGCGTCGGAAAGGGTTTCGGTGGGGGTGCTTTCGCCACCAACGATTTTGAAGTTGCGCTCGCCCGTTCCCGGCGCGGAGAGCATCGGCATTCCGGTGCTACCCATCCCCGCCTGCCCGGAATTAACCACAATCACCGGCGGATATTGCCCCATTTGCTGTTGGTAGCGGGTTTGCTGTGCCTCGTTTCGCCGCAAAGTCACCAGCAGGATAACGGTAGTGGGGATGGTTGCCACCAACCCGAACACCACACCGATGATGACCGCCATTGCATCGGCGCTCATTCGCAGGGCAATGGTGATCCCCGCCCCCACGGCAAACAGTCCCAGAAAGATAAAGATTCCTCGTTTCATGATTTCTCCCGTAGGTAGCGCGAGACACAATACCCCCGCGCCACCCATTTTGCCATCATTCAATCAACCAATTGATTTCCGTTTGCCACTCCGCGGAGTTTTGCACTTCCTGCGGATCGGTGATGTAATTTTCCCAACAAATATTGTTGGTGGAATATCCCTGCGCTGTCATCCACGCTCCTAATTTTTTATAAGTGTCGCTCAACGTGTCGTACGTCCCCAGATGCATTGTAGTCGCTACGGTTCCAGAAGGTATTGCGCCCGGTTGTATGTCACCTTCACCAGTGATGGATGCCGCAACCGGAATACCACATTCAAAATCAACTGCCTCCGGCGAAAATGAGTGATATAGCGCGTACGGTGCTCCGAGCATTTGCAAGCCATATGTATGCACGAATTGCATCAGCTTGGGGAATAACTTGCCCATCACTTCTCCTAACTCATTCTCTTTGACTGTCGTGCGAATTACCATTGCGGGTTGTTCATTTACGGACTTTACAGCAATTTTCTGGCTCATTATTCTCTCCTTTTTGAGATGCCAACAATTCATTTTATCAACTTCAGTTGTGTGCCAAACAGCCGTTTGAGCGGGTGCATCTTCCGGCGACGTCCGTCGGTGCCGGTGGCTGCCAGCGCGACCGGGCTTTCATCTGCCAGCCAGCGCCGCGTGTGCCGCTCGACTCCCTGCATGCGCATCACCACCTGCCGCACATCCAGCGGGCTGATGTACGCCGCCTGAAACCGCCGCACCCGTCCCTTCGCCACCAGCAGAAAGTCTCCCCGTCCCATCAGTTTCTCCGCCCCCGTGCCCGCGATTCCCGCCGCCACTTTCGCATCATCCGGGCTGGCAACACTCCCCACCAACCGCACCGGGAAGTTACTTTTGGTTAAACTGCCGATGGACGCCGCCAGCGGCTTCTGGGTGCAGGCGATGATGTGAATGCCCGCGCTCCGCCCGCGCTGGGTCAACCGGGTCAACAGGCGGCTCATCGCATTGCCCCCCTGCTCCATCAAATCCGCCACTTCATCAATGAAGACCACCACCCGTGGCTCGCTGATGCCGTCCCGGTCGCGGCGCACCATTTCATCCACCAAATCACCCAGCAGAAAAATGGCTTGATGCACATCGCTAACCACGGGGCGCAACAGATGCGGCAACGCTCCCAGCGGGCTGAAACCGCCCCCTTTGGGGTCAATCAGCACCAGTTGCACATCGCCCAGCCGATTGTGCATGGCTAAACTGAGCGCCATACTCTGTGCCAGCGCGGTTTTACCGGAGCCGGTGGTTCCCGCCACCAGCACATGCGCCACTTCCGGCGAAGGGAGGCGCAGCAACAGCGGCGTGCCGCCGTCATCCAGCCCCAGCACCGCCGATTGTTTGGGGATGTCGGGCAATTGGCGCAACAGAGCGAGCAGATGCACGGGGCGGGCATCGGCGCGGGGGACTTCGATGTGGACTGCCGGACCGCGCCGGCTCACTCGCACCGCCCCCGCACCCAATCGGAGCGCCAACTCTTCAGACAGTTTGGTAATGGTTGAGATTTTGCTCCCCAGCGCGGGGGTCACTTCGTAGCGCACCCAACGCGGGGTCACCGTCCCACCCGTCACTTTTCCCGGTGCTCGGTGTGTTTGCAACACCATTTCAATTTGGTCAGCCTGAAAATTGAGGATCTGTTTCATCGCTGCGCTGCTAAAACTTTCCGGTGATTTTTCCCGTTGCATGGTCTCACGTTTCAATGAAAACAAAAAAACCAGAACACTCGTTCTGGTTGTTATTATACAAAACACTTGTTCTATTGTCAAGCCGAGTTTTCAGCTAGGGTGCGTTTCAGTTTTTAGGCAGGATGTGAGATAATGGAGCGGACAAAACCGG
>CAZMXX010000542.1:0-2528 GCA_964570315.1 uncultured Anaerolineaceae bacterium
AAACAAACACGGGTATTTGCCTTCGACCCTTCGGGTATATTTTGTTTCATCAGTCCATCAGTGACAAGTTAAGGGATTTTGTACAGTATCAATAGGAAAAACAGGCTAATTTGATTGCGATTTTCTCTTCAACACGGTTGATTTTGCCAGGGTTCTGCAATATTTGTACTCAATACATACGGTAAAAGTATACATAAAGTGCTTTGCTTCGATGTTTTTCAAAAGGTGGATCTTGTTTTTTGCCATTTTCGATGCTCTGTAATCAATTTGACAAATATACGATTTCCTTAACTTGTAACCAATGTCATCAGTCAAAAATAACCACTACCGTTTTTTCTTTTCGGATACAGTGTACCGCGCCACCGTAAAGAGGGCGTTAACCTTCGGTTAAGAAATGTTTAAGGGCGTGTAAAGATTCGTTAACATTCAAATACGGGCTTGTCATTGAGGGGGAAAACAGAGTATAATATAACGGTACTTCGCTTTTAATTGGGAACGGTGCACGACCAAAGGAGATACAAATGCCCGAAGACCGTAAATATCCAAATGCAAGTTTATACGTGCTGATTTTGGCGGCTGAAGAAGTGATGGGGAAAAACGGATTGGCTGCCGTCCTGACGCAAGGCGGGTTGCCCATGTTGGCGCACAAACGCCCGCCGAACAACTTGGAGCGGCAAGTGCCGTTCAGCTTGTATGGGAAAGTCCAGCAAGCCATCGAAGATTTTTACGGCACACGCGGCTCAAAAGCCATTTTAACGCGGGTGGGACGAGCGCTTTTCCGCTATTCACTGCATGAGCAATCGGCGTTGCTGGGGATTGCCTCGCTGGCGCTGAAAGCATTGCCGCAAAACGCCCGCGCGAAACTCATTCTGAATAAAATTGTCAAGGCGGGTACGGAAGAACTCAGCATGCCCGGCGAAGTGACCGACACGGATGACGCTTTCATTATCACCCGCACCGCGTGCCCCTGCCAGTTCCGGCAGCGAGACCCCGGCGCAGGCGTGTGCGATCATGTGACCATCGGCACATTTCAGGAAGCGTTGAAATGGGCAACGGGGAAAAACTACCATGTCTACCAGACCAAAAATCTGAATTTAGGCGATGAGGTGGATGAATTTATTGTGGAGAAAAAACCGATGGAGGATTGACAAAAGGTGAATGTGATATGACTCGACATATTATGGTGGATGAAGCAAAAATCGTCTTAAACGATTTAATCCAAGCGGCAATCAATGGCGATGAGATATTGATATTTTCCGATTCAGAGAATATTGTGAAGTTGGTTCCGGCTGAGAAGCACATCCGCACGCCAAAATTCGGCAGCGCGAAAGGACAGATTTCTCTGGCGGATGATTTTGACGCACCATTGAATGATTTCCGAGAGTATATGTTATGAACATTCTCATTGATACTCACACATTCCTGTGGTTTATCAGTGGAAACCAAAAAATTAGTGACACTGCCCGAAAGATTATCGAAAAGCCGGAAAATCAGCCATTAATCAGCGTTGCCAGCTTGTGGGAAATGGCTATCAAATTGAGTTTGGGAAAATTGAATATGGAACAGCCGTTTGAGCCTTTCATCACCACGCAATTGGCTATAAACGGCATTGATGTGTTGGCTATCACAACACAACATCTTTCAATTGTTGCTACACTGCCATACCATCACCGAGACCCATTTGACCGATTGATTATCGCACAAGGCATGGCTGAAAATCTACCAATATTGAGTGCGGATACCGCATTTGACGCCTATCCCATCAACCGACTGTGGTAGCAAACTCATCATACACCGAGAGCAATCGCCCCGCCGCCGATTCCCACGTGAATTGCGGCGGTTGTTTTTTGCCCCGCGAAATACAGCGCGCCCGCAATGCGTCATCGGTGAGCAGTTGCCGCAGCGCATCCGCCAGCGCGCCGGTATCCCCCGCCGACACCAGCACTGCCGCATCCCCCGCCACCTCCGGCAGTGAGGAATTGTTCGCCGTGACCACCGGCACGCCGCATGCCATCGCCTCCAGCACCGGAATCCCGAACCCTTCATAAAAAGAGGGATACGCAAAAACCCGCGCCAAACTGTACAACGCGGGCAAATCGTCATCCGCCACAAAGCCCGCAAAATGGATGCGCGCTCGCGCGGGCGATGCTTCCGCCGCCGCGAAAATCGGGGCGTACAGCCACCCCTTGCCCCCCGCAATCACCAGATGCAGGTCGGGCATTTCGGCGGCAATTTGCTCGAAGGCGGCAATCAGCCCGGTGAAATTCTTGCGCGGCTCCAGCGTGCCCAGCCCCAGTACAAATTTTTCGGGGAGCTGATATTTCCGGCGCACCGCCGCCAGCCGTGCCGCATCGGCGACGGGTTGGAAGCGCGGTTCAACCCCCGCCCCCACCACCGAGATTTTCTCGGCGGGCACGTGCAGCAATGTTTGCAAATCGCGGCGCGTGCTTTCCGAATCCGCCAGCACGTGCGCCGCCCGCGCCACACTTTTCGGCACCACCCGCAACAGCCAGTCGCGCAGTTTGGGC
>CAZMXX010000543.1:0-2524 GCA_964570315.1 uncultured Anaerolineaceae bacterium
CAAGCCCAACTGCTTCATACCCCATTCGGGGCACAGGTCGTTGGGTAGTTGACAAGCTATTCTTTTTTGGCGGGCAGATGGGGGGATGTGATATTGATGCCTTTGGCGTTCACCGGACGTTTCACTTCTTTGGTTGTCCATGCGATGTCCCACACCACATGCGTTTTCTTTTTGATGCGATAATCGTACCAGCCGAGCATCCGCGAATAAACCTCGATGATTGCCAGCGCGAACAGCGTCCAGATTAAGCGCAGCGCGCTCCACACTTCCGACAGCGCCACCTGCGCCACTTTGAACGAATCCAGACTCGACACGGTGTAGCCGTATTTATCCTTCAGATACAAATGTCCGGCGTGGTTGCGGCGACGCTGTTTCACAAAATCGCTCACCGTTTCCGGTCCCATATTGAACACCACCGCGTCGGGGGCGTAGCGCACCTGCAACCCCCGCCGAACCACCAACGCTTCCACAAAGGCTTCATCCATCGCCACATCGGGGGGGATGGCGTCAAACACTTTGCGGAAGGCAATCAATTCGCCCAAACGGGGAATTTCCAAACAAAGCTGATGTTCCATCTTCAAACGCAGATGCGAGAGAAAGCCCACCACATGGTCGGGGGTGTTGACGGGAACTTTGTGTGCGCCGGTCATCCCCACGGCGGGGTCGGCGAACATGCGCACCATATTTTCGATGGCATCTTCGTGCGGCACGGTATCGCCGCTTTCCAGCACGCAGATGGAATGGGCGGCGTGGGACAAAAATACATTGATGGCGCTGGTTTTCCCTTCGCGTTTTTCCTGCACATACAATTGGATGCGCGCATCTTTTTCCATATATTCCCGCACAATATCTTCAGTGCGGTCGGTGCAGCCGGAAGCAACCACAATGATTTCCGCAATATCCACCATGAACAATCGCTGAGTGATCATCGCTTCCAGAATTTGCGCCATATTGGCTTCTTCATTGTGGGCGGTGATGCCCACACTACATTTTATTTTCGTGACCGTATCCATAAAACCTACCTCACGGCGAAAAACATTTTGCGTTTTCCGCGCATGATTATAATCTGTTGCGCGTCAATCGGATGAAGAGGAAACCGAGGAAACTCCCCGCCGCCATGCTCAATCCGATGGTGAAATACTGCGCCCAAAAATCGCCGGGGGGATTGAGTGAAAGTAAAACCGCCGGGATGATGGTCAGAATTCCCACGCTGAAAACCAGCAGCGACCCGCGCGGCGCGGTCAAATCAGAGAGCCGGTAACCCAACACCGACAGCACTGCCATCCCCAGCGTCACCAATCCAACTTGGATGCTCCACTGTTTCAATATCAACACGTGGTTTTTCCAGTCCATGAAGGTGATCACCACCAGCAAAACCACATAAAAGATAAACAGAGCCGTCCATGAAATTTTTGAGTGCTGGTAGCGCATAGTTTCACCCCCGACGCCACGGTTAATTTACAAATTTCAATTGTACCACACTTAATTCGCTTCAATCAAATTACGCAGATGGCGGGCGATGTCGATGACGGCTTGCGGACGCGCCAACGCGGCGGCATTGCGGGTCATTTGCTGCAAAATGGGGGCGTAATCACCCATCCAGTCATGCACCAAGCGCCCGATTTCGTGCGGATCCTCCGCCAAAATGCCGGCATTTCGCTCCTGCACATAGGTCACATTGCCGGTTTCCTGTCCGGGGATGTATCCGTAGAGAATCATCGGCAAACGGGCGATGAACGCTTCACTGATGGTTCCGGGTCCGGCTTTGGTCACCAGCATGTCCGCCGCGCCCATCAGTTCCGGCATGTTGGTCACAAAGCCGAAAATTTTGGTGGGGATTTCCCAGCGCACGGCATCAAGTTGCTGTTTCAGGGTTTGATTCCGCCCCGCGACCACCATCATCTGCCCCCCCGACGCCGTTTGGGCGATTGCCCGCGCTGTTTTGAAGACGGGTCCCATCCCCTCCCCCCCGCCGACCAACAGCACGGTTTTGCGGGCGGGGTCGAGCCCCAGTGCGTTTTTCAGCGCCACTTTATCGCCGGAGAGCCGGGAAAATTTAAGCGCGACGGGTTGTCCGGTCACCACCACCTGTTCGGGGCGCATACCCCAGTGCAGGGCAAGTTCGCGGGCGGGGGTGGTCGGCACGGTGCAGAGGGTCACGTCCGGGCAAATCCACGTGGGATGCACGCTGACCATATCGGTCACCACGGTGACGAAGGGGACGTGCGCCAGCCCCGCTTTGTTGCGCAGACTCACGCCGAGATGGTTCATCAGCGGGTGGACGGAGACAATCAAGTCCGGGTTCTGTTTCTGAAAATAGCGCACAATGAGCCGGCTCACCACCGGCGACATGCTGGGGAACACAATTTTATGCGGGTGCATGCTGGTGGAAATCGCCCACATGAGCTTCCACATGGGCACGCCGGGTCCCGCCATCCACGGGTATGCGTCGGGTATGCGGTTGACGGGACACGGAGTATGCTCTTTCCACAAATCGCCGATGCAAGTTTCGTATGCGTCGGGG
>CAZMXX010000544.1:0-2517 GCA_964570315.1 uncultured Anaerolineaceae bacterium
GGGGAAAGCGTAGTTTCAGAAGCTCCCCCGCTTTAGCGGGGAGAGTGCGTCACACCTGCGCCATCCCCGAAACATCATTTTGCGCCCGAAAACAATCTTCCGCCTGCCGGGCGCAAGTTTCCGCCGCGGCAAAATTGCCGGTCAGCCGATGGGCAATGGATAGATTGCGCAGGATGATGCCGCGTTCAGCTTGATCGCCGCTGGCTTTTTGCAGCGCCGATGCCCGTTCCAGATGCGCCGCCGCCGCGGGTTCTTTCATCCAGATGGCGAGCGCGCTTAAATTGACCGTGCCGCGCATCAGTCCATGCGTATCGCCGATAGATTCCCACAGGGCGCACGCTTGCCGCAAATGCTTGCGAGCGCACTGCCAGTTGCCGGTTTCGGTGTACAGTAGCCCCAAATGGTTGTGGGTGTGCGCCATCCCCGATGTGTTGCCGACGGCAGCGAAGATGGGCAGGGCGTGATGGCACAACACTTCCGCCCGCCACCAATTTCCCCGTAAAACATACAGATAGCCCAAGTTGGTCAACGACCGAGCCTGCGCGTAACGGTTGCCCGCCCGGCGTGCCGTTTGAATGGCGTGTCGGTGTTGGGCAATGGCGGCTCGGTATTTTTGCTGTCGCTGCAACATTAGCCCCAACAGGGCAGACAATCCGGCTTCATCCCCGGTTTTCCCCAACTGTCGGGCAGTGTGGATGGCGCGCCGCAATAGCGATTCCCACGCTTGCCAGTGTCCGCCGCGTTCCATGAAGGATGAAAAACGCAGGATGAGTTGATAATCCAGCTCCCACGCCGTTTCAAGTTTCATGGCGAAGGTTAAGGCGCGGAGGATGCTGTCGCGTTCGGTGGTCAGGGCATCGGGATGCGACAGATGTTTTTCTGCCCACCTTTGCCAGTAGCGCAAATTGTTGTAGATGGATTGTCGGAAGAATGCCTGCCGGGCAGAAGTGCTGTCGAGTGCTACATTTGCCATCGCAACGCCTCGTTCAGCAAAAATGTTTCAGTGAGACGGTGGATGGTGTAGCGACGGTCGTTCAGGGTTTCGCCCATTTGTACCAGCGAACGCTGCACCAGCGTCGCCAGTGTACGGCTGACCGTTTGCTCGTCCAGCCCGCTCATCGCCGAAATTTGCGCCGGCGTGCCGCCTTGTGCCAATGGCATTGTCAGCAGCACTTGTTGCTCGTGCGCATCGAGTGTGTGCCACGCTTGCCAATAAATGTAGGTGTACAGCGCTTCGATTTTCTTGCCTTGGGCTTGGCGCAAATCGTGCAGAACGGTGTCGAGCGCGCGGACGGTGACTTGTCCCACGACCAGTTTCAGCGCCAGTGGATTCCCGCCGACAACCGTGTAAATGTCGGACAACTGGGCATCGGTGGCGGTCGTCAGCGCGGTTATTCCCCGCAATTTGGCTTCTTGCCGGATGAACCGGAGGGTGTCGGCGCGGGATAAATCTGCCAAACTCAGGCAGAAGACATCGCTGTGGGCGCGCAAACTGCGGCGGCTGGTGATGATGAATTTTCCGGGGTTGACGAGGTGGCGCAAGGCTGGCAACAGGGTTTCGTAATCGACAACCGTTTCCAGATTGTCAATGACAATGAGGAAGGGCACATTGTACAGGCGTTCTGCCAGCGCGTTGAGTTTTTTGGCTTCCGGCAACGTCAGCGCGTCATCTGCGCCGAAAGTGGTCAGCAGTGTGTCTACCAGCGTGGCGACGGTGAGCGCCGGCGTGCCGGTGGGGGTTAATCCGGCGGCGGGGGAAAAAATTTCTTGCCGGGCGCTGACCCATGCGAACTCTGCGGTTAAGCCGTCGCTGATGGCTTGGCGCAGAACAAAATCAGCCAGCGCCGTTTTACCGATGCCCCCCAATCCTTCGAGGCTGATGAGCCACGGCGGTGCGGCGGTGCGCAAAGCTTCGTTCAAGCGGGCGACTTTTTCGGCGACCCCCACCAATTGCGAATATGTCGGCAGTGGCAGGCGGCGCAGGTCGGGGGGCGATATGTTCGGCGGCGTGACGCGGGGAAATACCTGTGCCGTTTCGTCGGCGGAGAGTGGGGCGTATCCGCCGGTGGCGAAAAAGGCGTCCACGGCGGCGACATTCGGCAGTGACCCGGCAGCGGCGAAAATGCGGACAAGGGTCAATAGGGTGGTGCGGTCGCGTTGAGCATCCGGTTGATACTTGCCGCGCTCCCAATCCGAAACGGTTTGGGGGTGGGGCCACGACGTCCCCAACGCTATCTCGCGGCTAATGAGTTCCGCCAAGCGGGCTTGCGTCAGCATCCCTCCGTATTGCGGGTCGAGCGTGGATTTTCGGAGTTTTCGCAGCGCACTGCCGAACGATTGAGACATGGGTCGTCAAATTCAAAAATTGTTTGAGAGATTTCAAAAATTGTTTGAAGACAAAAAAATCGAAATACCGCATAAGATCAACAAACTCGGTACATAGCTTTTCGGGATGTCTTCAAACATATAAGTACCTAAGCAAAAGTAATTTGGTATTTTGAGCCGATGTTATCAAGA
>CAZMXX010000545.1:0-2504 GCA_964570315.1 uncultured Anaerolineaceae bacterium
CGGAGATTTTCCATAGCCGTTATTATACCACAGAGGCTTACTCTGTATAGATACCTCTATCAATGCCCACCGCAACCGAGCCGCCATATGTGCCCCATTTTCGCCAGCAGCGCGCCCGCTTCGGCGGGTCCCCAACTGCCGGGCGCGTACTGTGCCAGCGGCGGCGCATCCGGCGAATTTTCCCAGCCGGTGATGATGGGGTCAATCAGCTCCCATGCGCGATGGATGCTGTCGCTGCGGGCAAAGAGCGATGCGTCCGCTTTCAGCGCGTCCAGCAGCAACCGCTCATAGGCGTCGGGCATCACGGTGTCGGTGAAAGAATCGCTGTAATGAAATTCCATATCCACCGAGCGCGACTCCCGCACCGAATCGGGAACTTTTGTTTCAAATTTCAGATGGATGCCCTCATCCGGTTGAATGCAGATGGAAAGTGTATTCGGTTCAAAACCGTCATTTGTCCTTAAATCGAACATAATATCGGGCGGGGCTTGAAACTGAATGGCGATTTCGCTGGTTTTTGCCGCCAGCGCCTTCCCGGAGCGCAGATAAAAGGGGACGCCTTTCCAGCGCCAATTGTCCACAAAAAGTTTGAGCGCGGCATACGTCGGCGTTTGCGAATTTTCCGCCACGCCCGGCGCAGCGCGATAGCCGTCGTATTGCGCCCGCACGGTATCGCTCAGGGCAATCGGGCGGATGGATTGCAGCAGCTTCACCTTTTCGTTGCGCACCGCATCCGCATCCAGCGACGCGGGCGGCTCCATCGCAATCAGCGAGAGCAGTTGCAGCAGATGGTTCTGGAACATATCGCGCAGCACCCCCGCCGTATCGTAATATCCCCCGCGATGCCCCACGTCCACATCTTCGGCGACGGTGATTTGCACGTGGTCAACGTAGCGCCGGTTCCATACCGGCTCGAAAATGGTGTTGGCGAAGCGCAGAAACAGGATGTTTTGCGCAGTTTCTTTCCCCAGATAATGGTCAATGCGGTAAATCTGACTCTCTTGAAATACCGCGTGCAGCCGTTTGTTCAGCGTTTCCGCCGACGCCAAATCATGCCCGAAGGGTTTTTCGACGATGATATTTCGCCAACCGTAATTCTGATTCGCCAGCCCGGCGCCGCCCAAATGGTGCGCGGCGGGGGCGTAAAATCTCGGCGCGGTGGCTAAATAATACAACCGATTCGCCAACCCGTTTTCCACCGTGTGCAGTAAATATTCCCGCAGGCGGTGATAATCTTCCGCCGTGTCCAAATCGCCCTTAAAATAGGTGAGGCGCGGCGCAAACGCATCCCAATCAGCTTGATTGAAAGTTTTGGTGAAGGTCATCACCCCTTCGCGCAAATGCTCCCGAAAAGCGGTATCATCCCACGGGCGGCGGGCAAAACCGACGATTTTTGTGTTCGGCGGCAACCGTTTTTTCTGAAAGTTGTGATACAACGATGGAATCAGTTTGCGGCGGGTCAAATCGCCCGACGCGCCAAAAATCACAATGGTGACCGGTTGATTTTGAAATTCGGGCATCGTTCCTCCTTTTCCTCAATCTGCTTTTTTGATGGCGTGTCCGCCGAACTGATTGCGCATTGCGGAGAGCAGTTTCGCGCCGAAGGGGGCATCCTGCCGCGAGCGGAAACGCTGTTGCAGCGCCAAACTGATGACCGGAATCGGCACGCTCAATTCGATGGATTCCATCACCGTCCAGCGACCTTCGCCCGAATCGGGCACGTAGGCGGCGATGCCGTCCAAGTCGGGGTTTTCCGCCAGCGCGGCGGCGGTCAAATCGAGCAGCCATGAACGCACCACACTGCCGTAGCGCCAAATTTCGGAAATCTGATGCAAATCCAACCCGAAATCGGTTTTCTGCCCCATTAACTCGAACCCTTCGGCGTATGCCTGCATGATGCCGTATTCGATACCGTTGTGTACCATCTTGACAAAATGCCCCGCACCGACGGGTCCCACATGTCCCCAGCCCAAATCAGCGGCGGGCGCGAGCGTTTCAAAGAGCGGGCGCAGATGTTCCACCGTCTTTTTTTCGCCGCCAATCATCATGCTGTACCCTTCCGCCAGCCCCCATACGCCGCCGCTGGTTCCCACATCCGCAAAACCGATGCCCTTTTCTGCCAGCATCGCCCCGCGCCGCATGGAATCTTTGTAATTGCTGTTCCCGCCATCAATGACAATATCGCCCGCCGAAAACAGGTCTGCCAGCGCGCGCACCGTCTGTTCGGTGGGGTCGCCACTGGGAACCATCACCCACGCCACGCGGGGAGCGGGCAATTTTGAAACCGCCTCTTCCAGCGAACGTGCGCCCTCTGCGCCGAAGGCTTCGGCGGCGGCGATGGACGCTTCCGAGCGGGCATACCCGACGACGTCATGTCCGCCCCGAATCAATCGCTGCGCCATATTTCCGCCCATTTTTCCCAAACCAATCATTGCAATTTTCATGTGTGAATCTCCTCGTATTATATGTAGTAGGTAGACGCCAACCCGTCTACCGGTTTGAAA